>NZ_JAYLLN010000004.1:0-166227 GCF_037126265.1 Sphingobacterium tenebrionis | reverse complement strand
AAACAAATTTTCAGAAATCCTTAGAACAAAAATGACCGAGTAAGATAAATCTTGTACTCAGTCATTTCTTTAAATCTCATTAAAAAGTTGAGACTTTTTCAGTGCCCTCCAATATCGTTAAGGCTTTTTTTATGGATGCTATTAAAGGTTATTGATAACCTAATAGTTTCATGACTTGTTTAGAATTCTGTTCTTCCCCAAACACTTCGTAATTGAACGTTTCATCCCTGTTTCTACGGATCAACACGTGCTTTGGAGATGGTAAGAGGCAATGATGAATACCACCATACCCACTTAATACCTCTTGGTAAGCCCCAGTATGGAAGAAGCCAAGGTATTGCACCTTTCTGGTCTTTGGCATAAACACAGAGTTCATGTGGGCCTCTTGATTGTAGTAATCTTGGCCGTCACAGGTAATCCCGCCTAAGTTGACACGTTCATATTCCGAATCCCAATTGTTGATCGGCAACAAGATGTATTTTTGGTTCAATGCCCAAACATCCGGAAGGTTGGTAATAAAAGAACCATCCAACATCAACCATTTTTCACGGTCATTCTGTTGCTTACGGCCTAATACTTTGTATAAAATTCCAGAAGCTTCTGCTACGGTATATTTTCCAAATTCGGTAATGATATCCGGTTCCACTACTTCGTGATGTGCACAGATCTGTTTAATGCGGTTCACGATCTCGTTAACCATGTATTCGTAATCAAAATCATGTACCAATGAATCTTTGAATGGCATTCCGCCACCGATATCCAACGTATCAAGGTCTGGATTGATCTTTTTGAACTTACAATAAAGGGTCACATATTTCTCCAATTCATTCCAATAGTACGGTGTGTCCGAAATACCGGAATTGATAAAGAAATGAAGCAACTTCACTTTGAAGTAAGGGTTCTCTGCAATCTTGCTGTTGTAAAAATCAATGACGTCTTCCATGCGGATACCTAATCTCGAGGTATAGAATTGAGAATCCGGTTGCTCTTCTGCGGCAATACGGATACCCAAATTACATGGCTCTGTCAATTCGATCTCATCATCGTACATGTTGAATTCCTCTTTATTATCCAATACCGGAATAATATTATGGAAACCATCATGCAACATGTCCACGATATATTGCTTGTACTGGTAAGTTTTGAAGCCATTACAGATTACTGTAATATCCTTCGTCACCTTTCCCTGTCTTTCCAAGGCATCGATCATAGGCATATCAAATGCCGACGAGGTTTCTAAGTGAATATCGTTCTTTAACGCTTCCTCTACAATATGTTTGAAATGAGATGATTTCGTACAATAGCAGTACTTATAGGACCCACGGTAATTGTATTTCAACATGGCTGTTTGAAACAGAATCTTCGCTTGTTGGATCTTTTTACTAATAATAGGTAGATAAGTAAAACGTAGGGGCGTGCCATACGTTTCTATCATTTCCATCAAATTCAAATCGTGGAAGTACAATTCGTCTTCGATAATTTCGAATCCGTCTTGTGGAAAACCAACACTTAAGTCAAGAAATTCCTGATAGCTCTGCATTTTTTATTATTTTTGGCAAAGATATGCTTTCATAACGAATACATGAATAATCTGAGTGTTATTTTTTGAATTCATTATCAGAAGGTTAAGAATATTACGAAATATTTACATGGCAAAATCAATCCAAGAACTGCTTATTGAAAAGTCTGTAGAAGCAGTTAAATCACTTTATAGTTCAGATATCCCAGCTTCACAGCTTGCATTACAGGAAACCAGAAAGGAATTTGAAGGACAAATTACCTTGGTTGTATTTCCTATAACCCGATTCTCCAAAAAATCGCCGGAAGTAACAGGGCAGGAGATCGGTGCTTACCTTCAGGAGCAGATTCCGGAGATTGAATCCTACAACGTGATCAAAGGGTTTTTGAACCTGAGCTTCACCGACCAATACTGGATCGCGGTATTGAACGGGGAAATAGCTCATAATGATTTTGCTGTATTTCCAGCCAATGGAAAACGCTTGATGGTGGAATATTCTTCACCAAACACCAATAAACCCCTACACTTAGGGCATGTGCGTAACAACCTCTTGGGTTATTCGGTAGCTGAAATCCTAAAAGCATATGGCTATGATGTGATCAAAGCAAATCTGGTTAACGATAGAGGGATCCATATCTGTAAATCCATGCTTGCTTGGCAGAAGTTTGGAGAAGGGGAAACCCCTGCTTCAACCGGAATGAAGGGCGATCATTTGGTCGGTAAATACTATGTGGTTTTCGATAAAGCGTATAAGCAGGAGATTGATGCCTTGAAAGCCGAAGGGCAGACCGAAGAGGAAGCCAAAAAGAATGCACCATTGATCAAGGAAGCGCAGGCCATGTTGTTGAAATGGGAAGCCGGGGATGAGGAAGTGATCAACCTTTGGAAAACCATGAACGCTTGGGTATATGAAGGTTTTGATCAGACCTATAAAACCCTAGGGGTTGATTTCGATAAATTCTATTACGAATCAGATACCTATTTATTAGGAAAAGATATTATTCAGGAAGGATTGGATTCGGGTGTATTCTATAAAAAAGAAGACAATTCCGTTTGGATCGACCTGACCGCAGAAGGCCTTGACGAAAAACTTGTTTTACGTGGAGATGGTACTTCTGTATACATCACCCAGGATTTGGGGACAGCACAATTGAAATACGATGAATTCAAGATGGATGATTCTATTTATGTGGTGGGCAATGAGCAGGATTACCATTTCAAGGTATTGTTCCAGATCTTGAAAAAACTGGGTAAATCTTGGGCGGATGGACTATTCCATCTTTCTTACGGCATGGTGGACCTTCCAACGGGTAAAATGAAATCCAGAGAAGGTACGGTTGTGGATGCAGACGACCTGATGCAGGAAATGTTTGCCACAGCAAAAACCAGAACCGAAGAATTGGGTAAGACCGAAGGATTCAACGAAGAAGAAAAAGAAGCTTTATACAATACCATCGGTATGGGGGCATTGAAATATTTCCTATTAAAGGTTGACCCTAAAAAAAGGCTACTGTTCGATCCGAACGAAACCGTAGATTTCCAAGGACACACAGGTCCATTTATTCAATATACCCACGCTCGTATCAAATCTGTTTTGAGAAAAGGAGATTTTAAGGAAGGTACTGCCGTACAACCGGAAAAGATATCCAGTTACGAACGGGATCTGATCCAGGCATTGGCCGGATTTCCAGGAGTCATTGAAGCCTCAGCAAAGGAATTCAGCCCAGCTCAATTAGCGAATTATGCTTATGAGGTCGCTAAATTATACAACAAATTCTACCACGAAGAAAGTATTATCAAGGCGGAGGATGAAACCGTAAGAACCTTCCGTCTGCAATTGTCCTCTGCTGCGGCAAAAATCATTGCAAAAAGTATGAACTTATTAGGAATTCAGGTTCCTGAAAGAATGTAAGCATGGGGAAGATCAAAGTTGGACTGATCGGGTTTTCTATTGGTGGACATGTATTCCATGCGCCATTTATCTCAGAAAATCCTGATCTGGAATTATATAAGGTAACAGCTAGGAAATTTGAACAACAGGAAATGTTAGCTGAAAGATATCCGGATGCCATTGCCGTTCAGAAAGCAGAAGATATTTTCGAAGATCCAGTGGTAGATCTGGTCGTCATCGCCACTTCAAATGATGTGCATTTTTCGTTTGCGAAAGCTGCATTAGAAGCCGGAAAACATGTGGTGGTAGAAAAGCCATTCACGAATTATACATCCGAGGCCGATGAACTGATCGCATTGGCAAAAAGTAAGAACCTCTTGCTTTCTGTCCATCACAACGCGAGGTTCCATTCTGATTTTAAAACCGTTAAGAAACTTATTGAAGAAGGAAGATTGGGGCGTTTAACAAACTATGAAGCAAGATTTGATCGGTTCCGCAATTTTTTAAGGGCAGGAGCCTGGCGCGAAGAAAACCTCCCTGGTTCGGGTATACACTATGACCTGGGTGCACACTTGATCGATCAAGCCCTACAGATCTTTGGACATCCGACGGCGATCTATGCTGATTTAAGGGTGCAACGAGACGGTGCTAAAGCCATTGATGATTTTGAATTTATCCTGCATTATCCCCAAGTCAAAGTTTCCTTAAAAGGACAGATGCTAGCGAAAATCCCAACAGCAAGATTTGCCTTATACGGTACGAACGGTTCTTTTGTAAAATGGGGTGTAGATCCACAGGAAGAACTGTTGCGCGCAGGTAAGCGACCTGCAGATGTTGCGGATTGGGGAACAGAAAACCCGGAGATCTATGGAAAATTAGCCATCCTGGAAAACGGTACGGAAATCGAAGAGATCATTCCGTCAGAGAAGGGTTCTGGTGAGGATTTCTATAAAAATATAGTGGCTACATTAAAAGGAGAAGAAGAGTTGTTCGTTAGACCAGAACAGGCTAGGGATGTGATCCGGATCTTGGAACTGGCCGAACAATCTTGGACAGAGCAACGCGTAGTTTCCCTTGCTGGAGAATTGATTTCTTAAGATGAAGAATTACGACGCCATTATCATAGGAGCTGGTGCCTGCGGATTGATGTGTGCCGCACAGGCAGGGCTGCTGGGCAAAAAAACCTTACTATTAGAAAGGAACGATAAGCCTGGAGCGAAAATCCTGATCTCTGGCGGTGGACGTTGTAATTTTACGAATCTATATACCCAACCTGAAAATTTTGTTTCGGAGAACCCGGCATTTCTGCATGCAGTTTTCTCCCAATGGACTGTTGAAGATACCCAAAATTTCTTTGAGAATTTCGGAGGCATTCAAGGGGAAGAAAAGACATTGGGGCAACTTTTTCCCAAAAGCAATAAGGCAAAGGATATTGTAGCGGTTTTTAGCAAATTGATGTTTGAAACCAAGCAGGATATCTGGTTGAATACCGAAGTGAAGGATGTCGAAAAAACAGAAGGAGGTTTTGAAATAACCTTTGTGAAGGATGGGAAAACCCAAAAGATCCACAGCCCCAAAGTCGTGATTGCCTCTGGAGGTCTACCGGTTGCTAAATTGGGAGCTTCCGATTTTGCATTACGCATAGCGAGAAAATTCGGATTGGGAATTGTACCTACAGCGCCAGCCTTAGTGCCTTTGACCATCACCGGAAAGGATGCCGACTGGTATGCCTCTTTGGCCGGAAATTCCATCTTTTCTAAAGTATATAATGAAAAGATCAGCTTTGAAGAAAATATCCTATTTACCCATTGGGGTCTGAGTGGTCCGGCTATTCTACAGATTTCTTCCTATTGGAGACCTGGGGAAACGTTCAGCATCGATTTATTGCCGAAATTCAAAATGGATACCCTCATTAAGCAGGAAAGGGAGCAGGGTGGAAGAAGGACCGTTGCACAGCTGATGAATGATTATTTCACCAAGAGAACCGTTGAAGCATTCGGAAAATTCTTACCCACTACGGTGAAGATCGCTTCCCTAGGTAAAAATGATGCAAAACTCATCGTAGATACCATCCATAAGTTCAAGGTCAAGCCTGCAGGCGATAAGGGCTACGATAAGGCGGAGGTCATGCGTGGTGGGGTGAATACAGAAGAGCTGAATCCCAAAACCTTAACTGCCAAAGCAGTTCCAGGGCTTTACTTTGGTGGCGAAGCCGTCGATATTACCGGTTGGTTGGGCGGTTATAACTTCCAATGGGCTTGGGCAGCAGGGTATGCTATCGCAAATGATCTTTAATAAGGTCTTCACCTAATATCCGTTTTGCTCCTTTAAGATGATACATACCATTTCCTTACCACAGCTCCAGCTCTTTTCTGCTGGATTACCTTTCTTAGATTGATTGATTCAAAATCTTCCCCGTATATTTCGTATGGCTCTACATGATTATTGGAAGGACTGATATAATAGGCATCATCAGTAATCTGTATAGGGTTTGCCATGTTGTTCAGCCACGCGAATTTATGCAGGTCATGTAATTTGCCTTCCCCTAATATGGGAATTCCCAAAGGCCTAGCCACGTAAAATAGGATATGTCCAGCAGGGAACCATTTATTGACCAAGATGGGGTCATTTTCCTGCATTCTCTTTTGTTCCAGATCTTCCGAGCGGATTTTTTCAAATTCCTTGGCAAATTGCTCCCAACCTATCATTTCGATGGAAACATCTTCTTTTCCAAGCTCATTACCGCTTTTAATACCGATTGGGTTGCCTGGATAAAAACGAATAATGCATACAGCAAGGATCATAAATCCGAGTGTAAAAATCAACATCCCATTGAACACTTTACGCACTGTTCGAATCTTTTCCAAGCTCAATTCCTGGTCGATCCAAACGGCAGCTAAGATCATGATCGAAAAGAAGCCTGCACCGCTCCAATGGGGAAGCACTTGTTTAAAAAGAGAGATAAAGCTGGCTATGAATATAATCGGTAGGCCACAATAGAGTATCACCGCAATTTCTTTCCTACAATGCTGAGTATGGTATTTCCAGTTTTTGATTACTGCAAGGGCTAAATAGGCGTAAATAAGGCATAAAAGTGGATTATTGTATAATACTTGACCAAAAAAAGCCTGCAGGAAGAAGTGTATCTGTATTCCAGCATCCAATAAACTTACCCGTTCACCATGAAAGCGCCAAGTGATAAAATCATGTTGAATATTCCAAAGCACGATAGGGGAAATAATCAGACCACTGATGATCAAGGAAACATAAAATGCCCAATTTTTCAATAAAGACCGTTGATGCAAGAATAGATACGCCAAGAAACCTAACCAGAGAAAAATGCCATGAACCTTACTCATACATGCTAAACCGATCCAAACGCCAAGAAACAGAAGCGCCTCGGTCTGTTCTTTTTTGTCTTTTGGTTTTACGATCAGTACCATACAGTATAGTGCGGCCAACCAAAAGGTATTGCAGATCGAATCTGGAAGGATGAAAATCCCAGAAATAATGCTGGAATAGATCGATGCGGTAAATAAGATCGCTGCAATAAAAGCTGCGCGATCATTCGCGATCCTCCTGACAATGCAGGCAATGATCCAGGTATTAAGGGCAGCCAGGAATATAGCTCCCAATCGCATGGAAAAGGTGTTTACCCAGTGCAGGTTCAAGGTGAAGAATTTGATCAGGAACCCGATCATTGGTGGATGGTCGAAATGGTTCCAATCAGGCTGTAGGGCATAGGTATAATAATAGACCTCATCATTACCCAACTCCAACAGGTTAGCAAATAGGATCCGTACCAAAGTACTCAGTAAAATCAGCCACCGTAATTTGATGCGGAATGCCTTATCCATGTCCAAATGTGATTAAATGGTTGATGGAGAAGTTCCAGAGAAAAACAATTCCAATCGCAAATACCTTTGCCAAATAGAAATTGATTTTCCATTTGGTACTGCAGAGGTATATGATGAGTGTATTTATACCCAAGCCAATGATACTGAAAAGTGCGTATTGGAGGAACTGTTTGGCAATCTGTGGATTGTTGTTGGAAAAGGTCCAGATGCGGTTCAGGCAATAATTGCTGACCACTGCACAATAAAAACCGCAGGCATTGGCAAAGAATTTATTCGTGTTTAATTTTTCTTTCAGCAGCCAGGTTATTCCAAAGTCGATCCCCATTCCCAATAACCCAACAAGGCCAAATTTTAACAGGCTAATGAATAGTTTCCACATGGTTATATCTTAAATGAAGGGGGAAAGAGTTGGCTTCGGCTTAGTTTTTTCTCGCCGAAATAGGAATACATCAGAAAATACAGACAAGAAAAACCTGCTCCAAGGATGGATCCAAACCACACATCATCCAAAAAATGCTGACCCAAGTAAACCCTTGAATACCCCGTCAGGCAAGCCAGAACCATAGCCATCATGGCCAGCCTTTTATCCTTGCTGAATAGCATTAAGGTAAAAGCTAAAGCAAAGGCTGAGGTGGTATGTCCAGATGGAAAGGCATTATGATGGGATAAGGGTAGCCAGGATAGGGAATGGAAGCTGGGGTCTTCTTTAAGAAAAAAAGCCGGACGATGCGCCTGAAAAGATCTTTTTAGTACCGAACAGATCAATCCGGAACCAATATAGCTGGCAGCAATGGCAATACCGATCTTTCTTGATCTTAGAAAAAAGAATAGTACCGCCACGAGCATCACGAAAATGCCATCACCGAATTGGGTGAGCAGACTGAAAAAATAATCCAGTATCTGGTGGTTCATGGAATTGATCCATTGGAACGAACTGATACGTGGGGTTGAAAAGACAATTACACTAATGAGCACATACCAAACGAAAAAAATGCTCAAGTTGGTTTTGTTTAACCGATAGAGAAGCTTTATCCGATTCATCCAATGACAGTTAATATTGATTTATTCAGCAAAAGTAAAAATATATTGTTAGGGGAAAGTTAATGATTAATATGTTAATATTATTTATTTGTTAACAAAAAAACCATAGCTCGATTTGGAGCTATGGTTAACTAGGGTAAAAAGAGAGTTCTAAAAATTTATATATTCATATAGCGCATCTATCAACTTAAAACTTATGTTCTAATTTAACTTCCTTGCTGATATCCTTAACATCAATGTCTTTGGAAGTTTTTACTACTTTATTGTTTACTAGGATCTCCAAGGTAATTTTTGCTGGTTTATCGATCTTTGTCTTCAACGCTACCGTATAGCCTTTTCCTGGCATAGCACGTCTAGTAGCCACGGTTTTAGGAACATCCAGTGCAGCTGTGATCACTGAGTCTTTTCCTTTTGTACTGGTTACGGAAAGATTGGTCATTTTAATCTTTTCTTTCGATGCAGTCGTGATTTTGTAAGCGATACTTACTGGATTAGGCTCAGTTTTTTTCTTTTTGCATGAAGTGCTGAATGAAATAAGTGCAATCGCTGTAGCAATCTTTAAGTAAGAAATAGTTTTCATATATTATTTATTAAAATTAATTTGTGAATGAATAAAATAAACATGTTGCGCATAAATGTTTCTCCTATGACGAAACTAAAATTCATTTCGCTACAATAGAAAACAAAAAACTTTCAAATAATTATAAGTTATAACAACAACGATATAGTATTTCGTTAGGCCGATATTAAATTGTTTTTTTCGTAGTTTTGCAGCTTGAAGCAAACTCGTTCTATCGCTGGCCTTTATCGAATAAGGCGAGAGGAAAGTCCGGGCAACACAGAGCAACACGCTTCCTAACAGGAAGGATGCCTTCGGGTAGACAGCAAGTGCCACAGAAATGATACCGCCATGGCAACATGGTAAGGGTGAAAACGTGAGGTAAGAGCTCACGGATTTGTATGGTAACATACATCTCGGTAAACCTCGTGTGTTGAAAAACCAAATAGGTTGTGAGAGTCGAAAGCTGCTCGTTTTCTTCCTTCGGGACCTCACAATGGGTAGGTTGATGGAGGTTATGCGCGAGCATAATCCTAGATAAATGATAGAAATCCCCTCGGGGATACAGAACCCGGCTTATAAAGTTTGCTTCTTTTTACTTTATTTGTTAAATTATCGCAGCCTAGAAAAATAGGAACATTTTATATGACTACAGTTTTAATCATCGATGATGAACGCCCTATCCGAAGTTCCCTTCGTGATATCCTAGAATATGAAGACTACAAAGTACTTGATGTCGATAACGGTGAAGATGGTCTGAAAATCCTTAAAAAGGAGAAGATCGATCTTGTACTATGTGATATCAAGATGAACAAGATGGATGGAATGGAAGTGTTGACCGCTGCCAAAGAATTCTCTGATATCCCGTTCATAATGATCTCTGGTCACGGTACGATCGAAACAGCGGTAGAAGCAGCCCGTAAAGGCGCTTTTGATTTCTTGGAAAAACCCTTGGATCTGAACCGTTTGTTGATCACTGTTCGTAACGCACTCGAAAAAGGATCCTTGGTAAAGGAAACCAAAGTCCTAAAACGGAAGTTTTCCAAAACCAAAGAAATCCTAGGGGATTCTTCTGGAATCAGTTTGATCAAGGAAACGATTGATAAAGTTGCTCCAACAGAAGCTCGTGTATTAATTACCGGTGCCAACGGTGCTGGTAAAGAATTGGTGGCGCGTTGGTTGCACGAAAAGTCTACCCGCTCCAGCTCTACTTTGGTAGAGGTGAACTGTGCGGCGATCCCTTCAGAACTGATCGAATCCGAATTGTTCGGGCACGAGAAAGGATCATTCACCTCGGCGGTAAAACAACGTATCGGAAAATTTGAGCAAGCCAATAATGGAACGCTTTTCTTGGACGAGATAGGGGACATGAGCCTTTCTGCACAGGCGAAAGTACTTCGTGCGCTGCAGGAAAACAAAATAACCCGTGTTGGTGGCGAAAAGGAAATCGACGTGAATGTACGTGTCATTGCCGCAACCAATAAGGATCTGTTGAAGGAAATCGAAGATGGTAATTTCCGTATGGACTTGTACCACCGTTTAAGTGTGATCTTGATCCATGTGCCTTCATTGGCAGAACGTAAGGATGATATTCCTACGCTTGCAAACTCGTTCTGTGAGGAAATCTGCGCAGAATACAGCATGCCGGTGAAAACCTTTACACCAGATGCGATGCTGGCATTGCAATCTCTTCCTTGGACAGGTAACATCCGTGAGCTGCGCAATATGATCGAAAGGTTGATCATTCTTTGTGATAAGAAAATCACGGAAGATGATGTATTGACATTTGCGAACCCAGGAGGCCCGGTATCGGCAAAATCAATTACTGGAAATGATACAGCAACGGCCAAAGGTTTTGACCTGGAGCAATTCACTTCTTTCCAGGATTTCAAGGATTATTCGGAATGTGAATTCATCAAATATAAATTGGAGAAGAACAATTGGAATGTGTCCAAAACAGCCGACGATCTGGATATACAAAGAAGTCATTTATACAGTAAGATTGAAAAATACGGTTTGAAAAGAGACTAATCGGGAGCTATTCAATATCGGTAAATAATACTAAGGAAGAGGCCTTATCAAATAATTGATAAGGCCTCTTTTTTGTATGGTAAAAGGTTGTTTTCGCTCTGAAATCAAGGTTAAAGCATACTTAAAGCATGTTTTAGTATGCTTAGGTTACTAAAAACATACTTTTACATTACTTTCACTATGCTTTCAGTCCGAAGCCAATAACCACAAAAAAAGCTGTACCCATTGGTTCGGATACAGCTTTTTTCCTTTTTTATTTTTAATCGTTATATCGCCTTTTTTGTCGACTATATAACACGTAAATAACAACGATCAATATTATCACGCCGATCACCACAAATGCTGTAGGTGATGCGTTATCTACAACTTCTCCTGTAGTTGTGTCTTCTTGGGCAAATAATGCCAAACTAACTACCTGGAGCAATCCCATCATACTCCATTTTCTCATGACTTCTTATTTTTTAAGTTTATACGACAATATACTAAAAAATATGCATCAAGAAAGAAAATAGGCTTATAAAATTTCAGCTAGGAAATTCCCGTCCTGATGGATCAATGATCGTTTGTCAATAATCTCTTGAATGTTGATCGTGCCGATCACATACTTATGTTCATCACTGTAGAATCGTTCAGATATGTTGATAAAGCTGATGTTTTCCAATACATCTTCATCCTCATAACGGAAATATACCTTAATGTCGTAATTCGTGGTATAGCTTACCTCTTGCGATTCTAAATGTTTTTTGTATTCGTATTTGTAGTCATAACGAAGCGCTGCGATATCTGAAAGCACTGCAGAACCGGTTGGGTGGCCACCAGCGCCTTTTCCGTAGAAAAATTGCTCATCGGCAAAAGCCGCTTTTACCAACACCCCATTGTTCTCATTTTCCACATTGTACAACATACTGTTGTTCGAAATGAATTTTGGCAATACGTATAGGACGACTTCGTTATTGGATACTTCTTTAGCCAATGGGATCAATTTGATCTTATAGTTTTTCTCACGGGCATATTTGATATCGGCATTTCCCAATTTGTCGATTCCTAAATTAAGGATCAATTCCGGATCGATGTAAACCCCATAGGCATGGGAAGCTACAATGGCCAATTTGTATTTTGGATCATAACCGCCTACATCCAAGGTGGGGTCGGTTTCCGCAAAACCTAATTCCTGCGCCTTTTTCAGGGCAGCATCATAACTTTGGTTCTCGTTGAAGATCTTGGAAAGGATATAGTTGGATGAACCATTGAATATACCGCTTACCGAATGCAACAATTCGTTGTCGTAATATTCTTCCAGATTTCTGATGATCGGGATACTTCCGCAGACCGCTCCTTCATAAAGTAAGGATGTACCATGCTGTTGTTGGATTTCGGTCAATTCCTCCAGATGGGTAGCAATCATTTTCTTATTTGCCGATACCACATTTTTGCCTGAAGATAATGCACGTTTGGTGATTTCAAATGCTGCTTCGGCATCATCGATCAATTCCACAACGGTATTGATCTCTGGATCGTCAAGAATCGCATTCGGATCTGTACTGAACAATTCGGCAGGTAAAGTTCTTTTTTTATCTGCGTTTTTGATCACGAATTTCTTGATCTCCAGGTTTAAGTTTTTTGTTTTGATGATATCGTATAACCCTTGTCCCACCACTCCAAATCCGAACATACCGATGGTCAGTTTCTTACTCATTTTCTTGTATTAAATTTAATTGTTCTGCTTTACTATTATATTTTGCTAGGAAATTTCCAATGACTTGTGTTAATGTTTTGGTCTCAATAAGGAAACCGTCATGCCCGAAAAAGGAATGTAGTTCATAATATTCTGCATTCGGGATATTTTTGGCGATGAATTCCTGCTCCTGTGGAGGGAATAATACATCAGAAGGTATGCCAATCACCAAGGTGTTGATACCTTGGATCCCGTGTAAGACCTCTTCTACGGCACCACGGCTTCTACCAAGATGATGGCTGTCCATGGCCTTGGTCAGATACCAATAGCTCAGGGCATTGAACCGTTTCACCAGTTTATCGCCTTGATAGGATTGGTAGGACGAAGCCTTGTATTGATCGGTTTTATCATGGTCAGACTCCACCTGGGTCACCCCATAAGCATTATAGGTTCTGTAGGATATCAGCGCCATACTTCTGGCTGCCTTTAGGCCATTCAGTCCGGCATCAGGCCTTTTCTCATAGAAACTTGGGTCGGCGGTCAATGCCAAACGCTGGCTTTCATTGAACGCGATTCCCCAAGGGGAGAAAAAGGCATTGGTACCTATGGCGATCAGGTTATGGATCTTGATGGTTTTGGAAGCTGCCCATTCGAGCACCTGCTGCCCACCAAGAGAGCCACCGATCAAGGTGTTGATTTCGGTAATACCAAGATGTGCTGCCAGCAGATCATGACCATGGATGATATCCCGGATCGTGAACTGCGGGAAATCCAGGTAATAAGGCTCCGCAGTTTCAGGGTTGATGGATAGGGGATTGGTAGATCCATAATGGGATCCCAACACATTCGCGCAAACAATGAAATATTCTTTGTCATTGAATAATTCCTCTTCACCGAATAATCCTGGCCACCAATCAAAAACATCAGAATTGGCCGTCAATGCGTGGCAAACCCAAATAACATTGGATTTGTCGGCATTCAACTCACCATAAGTATGATAAGCAATCTGAATATTTGGCAGTTTCTTCCCACTTTCCAGTGGGAATTCCTGTCCATATTCGAATATTTTAAGACTCATGTGCTCTAATTTATGCTTATGCTAAGACCTATTATGATCTATTTAATCTTCTGAAATGCTTGTTCCAAGTCTGCTTTGATGTCATCAATATGCTCAATACCTACCGACAAACGCAATTGACCTGGTTGTACACCTGCTTTTACCTGATCTTCAGCACTCAATTGTTGGTGAGTGGTAGCCGCCGGATGGATGATCAATGATTTAGCATCCCCAACGTTTGCCAGGTGGCTGATCAGCTCTAGGGAATCAATAAATTCATTGGCTTTCTCTACGCCGCCTTTAACGGTGAAGGATAATACGGCACCATAACCATTCTTCAGGTATTTCTGAGCATTTTGATGGTATGGGTGGCTTTTCAATCCCGGATAGCTAACTTTTTCCACCTGTGGATGTGCATCCAACCATTGGGCGATCTCTAAGGCATTGTCCACATGGCGTTGTACACGTAGGGAAAGGGTTTCTAATCCTTGCACCAATAACCAGGAATTGAAAGGAGATAGGGCAGGGCCAAAATCACGAAGGCCTTCTACACGAGCACGGATCGCAAATTGGATGTTTCCGAAAGGACCGTTTTCACCGAATACCTCGGAGAACACCAAGCCATGGTAGCCTTCGGAAGGTTCAGAAAATTGCTTGAATTTTCCATTTCCCCAGTTGTAGTTACCACCATCCACGATCACACCGCCGATGCTAGTTCCATGTCCTCCGATCCATTTCGTAGCCGATTCTACCACGATATTGGCACCATGTTCCAAAGGTTTGAACAGGTAACCGCCTGCACCAAAGGTATTATCGACGATCAATGGAAGGTCATGTTTTTTGGCAACAGCCGCAATTTTTTCAAAATCGGGAATGTTATAGCTTGGGTTACCGATGGTCTCTACATAGATCGCTTTGGTTTTATCGTCGATCAATGATTCGATCTTATCGGCATCGGTATCCTCCGCAAATCTCGCTTCGATACCTAATCTTTTGAAAGAAACCTTGAATTGGTTGTAAGTACCTCCATATAGGTTAGCACCCGACACAAAATTATCTCCTGATTCCAGGATGTTGGTCAATGCGATGAATTGGGCTGCTTGTCCTGAAGCTACCGCTAATGCGGCAACACCACCTTCCAATGCTGCGATTCTTTTTTCGAATGCATCGGTGGTTGGGTTCATGATACGGGTATAGATATTTCCGAACTGTTTTAGGGCAAAAAGATTGGCTCCATGTTCTGCATTTTCAAATACGTATGATGAAGTCTGGTATATAGGTAAAGCTCTTGAACCGGTAGTAGGATCTACTTCTTGGCCGGCATGAACCTGTAAGGTTTCAAATTTAAAGTTTTTATTTTCTGACATGATTTTTTGGTTTTAAATTAAAATTAATGGGTTTTTCAGGCATAAGGCTGTCCTTACGGTAGTCGTCTAAAATGGTCATGTTTTTCCCTTTTGCCTTTGAGAAAGGGAATGTATAAACATACCGACGACTAACGCATTCGCGTTATACAGCAAGCTTGAAATGTAGATTTTGATGATGTAATTGTCATAGTCTATTTCATTTATATGCTCCTAAGCATTATTGCTTCGGACAGGAATTGGCACCTTTTCAATCACGTTGAAGGTTGCCAGTGGGTCATAGAGCCAGTCTCTCGCCACTTCTTTATAAATCAAGACCATTCAGAGAAGGGTATTGATTAGGGTACTACTATTGAAGTACGTCGCAAATATAGGGTGTGAAATCAATATTTGCAACGTTTTACCTAAAAAAATTGAAGAAACCTAAAATCCTCTAGGTTTTGCTTCGCGGATTTCGACTACTTTATCGACGATATAGCGGGTGTTTCCACGCCATGGAATAACGCCGTGGTACTCTTTATAGTGTAGGTCGAAGGATTTTCCAGAATTGCTTTCCAGGATTTGGTAAATGGAATCATTGGCAATGGAGAATTCAAACTCATTGCTGGAAAGACCGGCGCCTGTTGATTGGGTCCTGATCCCTTCTTGGATGAGTTTTCCTTCGTAGGTTTTGAAGATATTGCCTTTTTTGACCGCGTAGTTCAATTCGCCGGATTTGACACCTTCGCCGAATACAAAGAAATATTTAAAGAAGATGGCAATGGCAATTCCTGCGAATAATACCAAAAAGAACCATCCTAGGATTTTCTTGAACATGGATTTTTCTTGTTTAGGGGGTTGGTTTGAAGTTTCCATAACGATGTTTTTTTCTTATAGGGTTGTATGTGTGTCTTAAAGTGTTGTATGTTGATAGCACAAAAAGAATACCTAAAAATAAGAAACTTGGTTGAATTTTCGTCATTGCGAGGAGCTTTACGTAATTGCATGATCTTTACGTCATTGCGAGGAGCTTTACGTCATTGCGAGGAGGCACGACGAAGCAATCTTTGGACTCTGACATCCTGAGCAGCCTTTGTCATCCTGAGCGTAGTCGAAGGATCTTTACGGTTACCACATGTAGATGCTTCGACTTCGCTCAGCATGACATGGCTGAAGATTGCTTCGTTCCTCGCAATGACGGGTAGGCGTAATTACGTGTTCCTCGCAATGACGCGAGGCGCAATGACGTTTCAACTTACCCTAAAACCTCCATCTCTTCATCAATCAACTTCCTTGTTCCATCAGTAACAGGAACCAAAGGCAACCTCACATTATCCTTTCCAAATCCTTTCCTCTCCAAAATATACTTCACCCCACAAGGATTTCCTTCCACAAAACAAAGATCCGTAATCTTCAATAACTCCTGATGAATCGCTCTTGCTTCTTCAAAATTACCTTCCGCACATAAATGCGCCAAGGTTGAAACCTTATTCGGATAAGCATTTCCCACCACAGAAATAATCCCTGCAGCTCCCAACGCCATCATCGGAAGTGTCACTGGATCATCCCCAGAAATCAATAAAAACCCTTCGGGCTTATCCCTCAAAATCTCACTGAACTGCGCAAAATTCCCAGAAGCTTCTTTCGTCGCTACAATATTCGAAAAATCCTTTGCCAAGCGTACCGTTGTCGCCGGACTCATATTACTACCCGTCCTTCCCGGTACATTATATAAAATAATAGGCAGTTTTGCTGCTTCTGCAACCGCTTTATAATGCTGATAAATCCCTTCTTGCGTAGGCTTGTTATAATAAGGCGATACGGAAAGAATAGCCATATAATCCAAGCTTTCAAAGTTCTTCACCTGTTCCACGATTTCATGGGTATTGTTTCCACCAATACCTGCCACCAACGGAATTCTTTTGTTAACATGCTTCGAAGTAAATGCCCAGACCTGCTTTCGTTCCTCTTGATTTAAGGTTGCTGTTTCTCCGGTAGTACCAAGAGAAACCAAATAATCAATTCCACCTTCGATCTGGTAATCGATAAGTCTTGCTAACGTCTCGTAATCGACGGTACCATCTGCATTAAAGGGTGTTACCAATGCAACACCTGCTCCTTGAAGCTCGTTCATCATTATTGTATTTGTATGCTTTATTTACTGTTCATTAATCATGGCCAATAATTCTGTTTCAGAAATGATTGGCACTTGTAGTTTTTCTGCTTTGGCTAATTTGGATGGTCCCATCTTATCCCCAGCCACTAAATAGTTCAATTTGGCGGATATACCACTCAGCATTTTTCCACCATGGGATTCAATCAATGCCGTCAATTCCTCACGGGAGAAATCTGCAAAAACCCCCGAGATCAGGAAGGTTTTCCCCGCCAGACCATTACCTGCCAGCACCACTTCTTTTTCCTCGATCTGAAATTGCAAGCCCAGGGATCTCAATTTCTCGATCTCTTCCCAATGTTCCGGCTCGTTCAGGTAATCGTGTATACTTTCTGCGATCCGGATACCAATATCAGGAACCGCTAATATTTCTTCGGCCGAGGCCGCCTTCATGGCATCGATATTCTTGAAATATTGCGCCAATTTACGCGCTACAGTTTCACCAACATGACGAATGCCTAGTGCAAATAATAATTTTTCAAAGGGTTTTTGTTTCGATTGCTCGATACCGGCAAGCATATTATCGATGGATTTCTGTCCGAAACGCTCAATTCCTACCAGATCTTCTGCACGATCCTTCAATTCATAGATGTCAGAGATTTTCCGGATCAGGTCCAAACGATAGAAAGTTTCGATGGTTTCATCACCCAAACCTTGGATATCCATCATTTTGCGGCCAATAAAATGCTGCAGCTTACCAACGATCTGTGGCCTACAGCCCGCATCGTTCGGGCAATAATGCACCGCTTCGCCCTCTTCGCGGATCAAATCAGTTCCACATTCAGGACATTGCGTAGGATAAACAATGGCAACCGCTCCTGCAGGTCGTTTTTCCGTGTTGGCGGAAATGATCTTCGGGATGATCTCGCCACCCTTTTCCACAAATACCGTATCACCTTCGTGAAGGTCCAAACGTGCTATCTCATTGGCATTGTGTAAAGACGCCCGTTTTACGGTTGTTCCTGCCAATAGAACGGGTTGCAGATTCGCTACGGGGGTAACCGCTCCGGTTCTTCCAACCTGATAACTGATGCTTTTCAGGATGGTTTCTACTCGTTCGGCTTTATATTTATAGGATATGGCCCATCTTGGCGACTTGGATGTAAAACCAAGTTCTTCCTGTTGGGCATAATCATTCACTTTAATAACAATCCCATCGATTTCGTAGGATAGTTTATGCCGGCCTTCATCCCAGTAATGGATGAAATCCAACACTTCGTTGATGTTCTGGCAAAGTTTGGTGTGCTCACATACCGGAAAACCCCAGGATTTAACGGCTTCTAAGCTTTCCCAATGATTGGCAAACAATCGATTTCTGTTATCGGCATAGAGAAAGTAAAGAAAACAATCCAATGGTCTTTTAGCTACCTCAGCAGAATCCTGTAATTTGATCGTTCCGGATGCAAAATTCCTTGGGTTGGCATAGGTCTGTTCGGCATTATCCTCGCGTTCTTTATTCAATCGTAGGAAGGCTGATTTGTGCATGAAAATCTCCCCTCTGATTTCAAAGTTATCCGGATAATTTCCTTTTTTGAGTTGATGGGGGATGCTCCTGATGGTTTTTACATTGGAGGTTACTTCATCACCTTGTGTACCATCTCCGCGGGTAACCGCTCTGGTCAGTCGGCCATCCTCGTAAGTAATGGAAATGGAAAGACCATCAAATTTCAGCTCCACGACGTACTGCACATCATCACCTATGACCTTCCGAACTCGGGTGTCAAAATCTTTGAGTTCCTGTTCGTTGTAGGTGTTGCCCAATGACATCATCGGCCAACGATGTTTGACGGTGTTGAAACGTTGGGTTATATCTCCGCCCACTTTTTGGGTAGGGGAGTTGGGGTCTTTAAACTCGGGATATTGGGCCTCGAGGGTTTCCAGTTCCTTCAGTTTATGGTCAAAATCGAAATCGGAGATTGCGGATTGCGCTAATACATAATACTGGTAGTTGTATTCGTTTAAATCTTTAGTTAACGCTTCTATTTTCGCTTGAATATCTACTGCCATAGACCACGAAAATACGAAATATTATAGCCCTAAAATAATTTTAGGGAACTAAATATGTAAACAGGCAAAGTCTTGCAAGTGGTTTAAGAAAACCGCAAAAGCATTTGTTCAGCAAGAGTTGGGTTAATGAAAATTTTTATCGTGCAGATCAGAGAATTTATGGATTTTATTCACGTAATAATCCCATATTATGGAATTCTTATATTGTCCTTTATTGTTGTATTTCGCCGGATATTTCTTTCTTTTTTTTGCGTTCCTAAAAACATTTAGGAAGAAATACTGATGTGCACGGGAAACCGCCCAGGCATCTTTCCGTTTTCCATCGACCAAAAACTTGATCAATGCGAATAAATCCCACCATAATCTTAATGCCAATCGCCAAAAAGCCTGGAATACCGGCAGGTTTTTTTGCATCATGACCATGTTGTTGCGGAAGTTGAGGTAGGTTTTCTGCGGATTGCTGGTGTTCAATGTACCACCTCCGACATGGTAGACCAAGGATTTAGGGCAAAACCCAATCTTGTAACCCATTCTTTTCAGTCGCCAGCATAGATCGATCTCTTCAAAATGGGCAAAAAAATCTGCATCGAATCCTTCCGCTTCTTTCCAAGCCTTTGCTTTAATAAATAAGGCAGCTCCAGTAGCCCAGAAAACTTCGGTGGCTTGGTCGTATTGGCCATTATCCTTTTCCATTTTATCTAGGATGCGACCGCGACAAAAAGGGAATCCAAAATAGTCAATATAGCCTCCTGCAGCACCGGCATGTTCAAAGTGTCCTTTGTTATGGTAGGCTTGGATCTTAGGCTGGCAGGCCGCCAAAAGGGGATCTGCTTCCATCTGACGGATAACGGGCTCGATCCAATTCTCGGTTACTTCTACATCTGAATTTAGCAGTACATAATAGTCTGCATCCACCTGTTTTAATATCTCATTATAACCACCTGCAAATCCCAGGTTTTCCTGGTTGACCAGGATTTTGAAATGCGGATAATTTTCCCTGACATAGGCTAGGGAATCATCGGTAGAGGCGTTGTCGCCGATAATGAATTCTATATTTGGGTAAGTGCTGTTGAAGACGGAAGGAAGAAATTTTTCCAAGAAAAATTTACCATTCCAATTCAGAATTACAACGGCTACTTTTGGGTATGCTATCATTTAACTTCTTCTTTTACGCTTCCATCGGCGGTGTGACCATAACCAATAGGCCGGTTCTTCACGAATAACCTGTTCGGTAAATCGGTTTTGAATATGCGTGATCTCATGTTCTGGATACGCTGATGGCTGTTCTACTAAGGTAGTGAATTTACAAGAATAATATCCTCTTTTCTCCTTCCGACGGATTTCACAATATACCACCGGATTGTTGGTCAGACGGGCAATGCGCTCAGTTCCAGTGAAAACCAAGGTGTCCTGGTTCAGGAATTCCATAAAATAATCCGAATCTTGATAGGTTGGCGTCTGATCTGAAACAAACATGCTTACATGAGGCACATTTTTTAGTTTGATGATATGCCGTAATATTTGTTTCATAGGTACCATGGTCGCTCCAAAGCGAGTTCTGATCCGGTTATGAACGGTATTGAAAACCTTGTTGTTCAAAGGTTTATAGATGATCAGTTCCGGGGTGTTCATCATGATGGATAAACTATGGATCGCCAATTCCCAGTTGCCATAATGGGCAGTAACACCGATTACTGATCTCCCTTTATGGATATATTGATAAACCTCATCTGGATTTAGTAGCTCGATTCTTTTTTTAACTTCTGCTTCTGAAATACTTGCCATCTTAACCGATTCCACCAATAGATCAGGGAAATATCTGTAAAAATCCCTTGCAATTTTATTTATTTCTTCTGTAGATTTCTCTGGAAATGAATTCCGCAGATTTTCATATACCACCTTTTTCCTATAGCCGAAAACATAGTAAATCAGGAAAAAAAGGATGTCGGAGATGAAATATAGGCACCAAAAAGGAAGAAGCGAAATAGTATATATTAATCCATAAACAAGCTTTTCCTTCATTCTTATTGTATTCTTAGGTACAAATATCCCTAAATAAAGTTATTTTTGCGAACATTTAAGGGTTTATTTCATGATGATGCAGGATATTCTACTTCCGGTTTTATATTTACCAAATGCCAGTTACTTCAAAACCATCAAGGACGCTGAAGGTGATCTGTTGTTGGAACGCTTTGAAAATTATCCAAAGCAGACCTTCAGAACACGTACGCAGATCTCGACGGCAAATGGTGTTTTGGAATTGTTTGTGCCTATACAGCACGGAAGAAAGGAACGCGTTGCGATGAAAGATGTTCGCATCAACTACGATCATCCATGGCAAAGACTGCATTGGTTATCCCTTCAGACGGCTTACCGCAGTTCGGCATACTTTGAATATTATGAGGATGATCTACTGCCATTCTACGAAAAGAAATATGAGTTCTTGATGGATTTCCATGTCGATCAACTTACCTTATTGCTGAAATTATTGAAATTGAAAAAAGAAATCAAGTTCACGGATTCCTATCAAGAGGTGGAGTCTGCAGAACATGATTTCAGAAAGATTATTCATCCCAAAAAGCCTTCTTTAATAACGGATCAGAAGCCTTATTATCAGCTCTTTGAAGATAAGAATGGTTTTATCCCAAATCTGAGTGTTATCGACCTGCTGTTCAGCCAAGGTCCTCAAGCGAAGAATTATTTATAATACGGCCTTCAAACATTTTAATTAGGTTTATGTTTTATTGATAAACATCTAGTTAATGAAGGTTATTTTCATGAGTATCTTAAGCCTAGTAATAGGCTATTCTGCTATGGCACAAACTGGAGCAGATACTTTGCATTTCAAGAAGGTTTATTATTTCGGGGGAACAGGTCTTTCCATTCCCTTGGGAAAAACCAAAAATGTATTGAGCACGAAGTTCTTTACAGGCAGTATGGGTTTGGATATTTCCTTGAAAAATCCGAAATATTACCTGTTGCCAACGCTTTATATGATGAGTTTTGGTTATGACCAATTGGAAAAGGATCCCGATTATAATAGGCTTCTCAGTAACTCTCGCGCAACGATGTACACCTTGAGTTTGGCGGGAGGAACGCGGAGGCAATGGGACAGGTTGAATACCTATGCCTATGCCGGACCTGGAGTTGCCCTTAATTCTGAACCTCGAGCAAATGACATGGGGAATAACCAAAATGTGGATATCGAATATAAATACAGCATATCGCCTGCTTTTAAGGTAGGGGTAGGGGCTGATTATAAATTCAAAGGCTTTTTTCTTGGTTTTGAAATCGGGTACATGCGAAATTTCAGAGAAATGGAGGGAAATCCAGTGCACGTGATGACGATGATGGTGGGGTTAAAATCTGATATCACTAAAATCAGTGATAAAGTGGTGGAGGTAATATCAGGGAATCCTTAATTATTATCGAAAAATTTTAAAATTAAATTTTTGATAATTAATAAGTTAATTGAGTTGCTGTAATCTTTTTTAATTTTTTTAATAATCCATACAATAATCAAGATATATGGCCGTTTTAATTGCAACTAGATAAATAGAAATATTTAGGTTAATAATTGGTTTGGTAAATACCTGGAGTTCTCCGCTTCAGGTATTTTTTTTTTTGATATTTTTTTTAGATGGATATACTAAAATGAATTAGCAGGCGTTTAAATAGTAAATTCATAATTTCATAATTTAGGTTAATAATTGGTTTGGTAAAACACCTGGGATTCCCCATCTCAGGTGTTTTTGTTTTATATAAACAAATTGTTCCGCAGCTATTACATGAATTGATCTTTAGAAAGGATATCTTCAGAAGTAATTTCCCGTATTACACGGCAGGGATTGCCAACCGCGACCACGTTGGCAGGTATATCGCGAGTAACGATAGATCCGGAGCCGATCACCGAATTTTCTCCGATACTAACTCCAGGATTGATCACGGTATGTCCACCTATCCAGACATTATCCCCAATGCTGATGGGTTTGGAATATTCCCAACCCTCTGCTCTTGCAATGGGATCAATAGGATGTGAAGCCGTAAATAAACTGACATTTGGGCCTATCAATACGTTTTTTCCAAAGGATACTTTTGCCCCATCTAATATGGTGAGGTTGAAATTTGCATAAAAATTTTCTCCTAATTCAATATGATAACCATAGTCACAGCGGAAGGGAGGCTCGATGAAAAACTTGCCTTCTGTCTTTCCAAGAATACTTTTTAGGAGTGAATTCCTTGCCTTTACCCGGATGGGTTCCATTTGGTTGTATTGTTGAAGGATCACTTTACAATGTTGTCTTTCCTTGAAAAGAGCGCCATCCTCGTCTCGGAATAGTTTACCGGCAATCATTTTTTCTTTGGCAGTTTCCATACATTCCTATTAGTTACAGGCTAATAATAAATAAAAAAGCTGTTATTGCATGTATAATTTTTTACATTCAATAACAGCCAAATTGCTATTGTAGGGGATTAGTTAAAGTTTATAACAAAATCTTCTTTAAGTACACGTACTTTTTTCATGTTCAATAACCAATCGTTCTGCTCATCGCGATATCCCAAAGCAAGGATAGTAACGGAACGAAGACCTAATTTGTCCAATCCCAATAATTCATCCAGTTGTTGTGGGATAAAGCCTTCCATCGGGGTTGCATCAACTTTTAATTCCGCTGCAGCGGCAATGGCCAAACCAAATCCAATATAGGCCTGACGTGCGGCATGTTCAAAATGCTGCTCCTTTGTTTTCGCCTGTAAAGAAGTGAAAAGTGAGTTTTTATAATCATCAGCAAAGCCAGCTGGCAATCCTCTTTCCACTTCCTGTTGCTTGAAAGGTGCATCAACACGTTCTTGGGTGTATTCATCGTAAGCCGCAAAAACCAATAGATGAGAACTATCTACAATCTGGGATTGGTTGAAAGCAATAGGTTGGATTTTTTGCTTTAGCTCAGGATTGCTGATTTCAATGATCTTAAACGGATGAAGTCCGGAAGAGGTTGGTGCCAAACGTGCTGCTTCCACGATTTGATCAACTTTCTCTTGATCAACTTTATTGCCATTCATTTTTTTAGTGGCGTATCTCCAGTTTAAATGTTCTAATAGATTCATGTATGTATTTGATATATTTAATAATAATTTAAATTCCTTTTGTGAAAGAGCGCATGCTATCGGCCAGGATGAGGGAGTTGCATACCTTATCGGAGCCTGTAAGGGAAAGAAGTTCCAAGGCAACCACCCCATGCAGCATGGCCCAAAGGCTACGGTATTTGATGCAGACATCAATATCCTTTCTTCCACTTTTTTGGATCAATTCGTCAATCATATGGCGGAAAAGATCCGACAAGAGCCCAACAGATTTGATGTTCTTTGCTGTTTCACAGGTCGGTATCCCCAAGCCAAACATGATCTCGTAATGTTTGGGATGCTGCTCAGCGAATAGGTAATATCCCAATCCCAATTGTTGAAAGCGTTCTTCGATGCTGTCTTCTGTAGAAATTCCTGCTGTTATCTGCGCGTAGAGCAGATCAAAACCTTCTGCTACGAAATAAGCGGAAATTGCTTCCTTGTTTTCGAAATATTTATAGATCACGGGTACCGAATACTCAATGGCATCCGCTATTTTGCGGATGGAAAGGGCAGCCCAACCTTCCTCATGCACGATTTCTCGCGAGCAATCGATGATTTGCTTCCTCATTTCCTCTTGTTGCCTAAGTTTTCTTTCTGTTACGCCCATACCATTTAGTTAACACTGTTAGCAAAATTAACAACGATAGTTATTTGTTCCAACTTTTAGATAAAATGGGACATGCAAATGACATTTTTAAAGCAAGTAAATTTGTTTTACCTTTAAATATGAACTTTCTGAAAAGCAAACGTAAGGTATCCCTCGTCCTGGGCAGCGGTGGTGCCAGAGGCTTGGTGCAAATAGGTGTGATTCGTCAATTGGAAGCGATGGGCTATGAAATAGATGAAGTGGTGGGTTGTTCGATAGGATCTTTGATCGGAGCCGCTTATGTCGAAGGAAAATTAACTGAATTGGAGGATTGGATGAGGGTTCTGACCAAAAGGCAGGTGTTCCGATTAATGGATTTCACAAATCCAAAGTTTGGATTGCTAAAAGGCGTACGTGTTTTTGAATCTCTGAAAGAGATATTTCCGGATAAGGATATCGAGGATATGCGCATTCCCTTCCGTGCCATTGCCACCGACCTTAAAAATGAGCGCGAAATGATCTTTGATAAGGGGAGTGTCTATCAAGCTATCAGAGCTTCCATCGCCATACCAGGTGTTTTTACCAGTATTGAATCGGATGAATGGAACCTGGTGGATGGTGGGGTTTTGAACCCATTGCCCATCAATTATGTGAAAAGAAAGCGCAGGAACATCATCATTGCGGTAAACTTGGATGGAAAGCCGGATGCTAAATATGGTCCGCTTCCTTTTGAGAGCAAGATGAATTCTATAGGATTGCTTCAAGAAGCTTACCTGATGATGCGAAGACGGCTATCGAAATTAAGCGTAGAATTGTATAAACCGGATTACCTGATCGATATCCCACACAATATCGGAGGCATTTGGGATTATGATAAAGCCTCCTTTTTAATCGAGAAAGGAACGGAATACACAAAAAAACTGATCCCGGAAATCCCCGTTAAAAAGAAGGCCGCTATTTAAATAAATGAATAAAGATCTAATATTCCATTAGCATAAAAACATATGCTGAAGATCTTAAGATTTCTTCTGTAAAAGCTTGTTCATATTTAAATTAAACTTAGCTGGGTCTTCCATGTTAGGCAAGTGCCCACAGCCTTCAAATTCCATATAGGTTGCACCCTTGATCTTTTTGGCCATCTCTTCCATTGGCTCAGCAGGGGTGATCTTATCCTCTTTCCCCCGTATCAATAAGGTCGGCACCTTAATTTCTGAAAGTACATCCGTGGTGTCGGTTCTGGAAGCCATCGCCAACAACGTTGCACAAATGGACGAAACACTGTTCCTTCGGATACTGCTTTTGATGAGTTCAATCGCCTCAGGTTTTTCCTCGATGCTTTTTGGTGAAAATACATTCGCAATAAAACCGATCGCATACGGGCGACGACCATGGTTTAAAACAGCTTGAATAGCATCAAAGCGTTTCTGTTTTCCGGCATTATCATCTGCCTTGGCATGGGTATCAGAAAGGATAAGTCCATCAATCTTTTCCGGAAACAGTTGATAGGCACGCAGGGCAATATAGCCTCCCATGGAAACCCCGCAGAGTACCGCCTTATCAATTTCCATTTTCCGTAGAAAGGCGCCCAGGTCTTTTGCAAATACATCTATGGAAAAAAATCCATGACCTTTGGTACTATTTCCTAATCCACGAATGTCAACCGCAATGCCGGTTATATTATCTTCCAGACTTTCCAGTTGTTCCCGCCACATATTCTTGTTGAAAGGGAATCCATGAAGAAATATGATGGTTCTATCGGTTTTTTCAGTTGCTTTCTTTATATGATAGGCAATGCTTATATCGCCAATCCGGATCTTGTTGCTTTTTATTAATCGTTCAGCCATAAAAATTAATTATATAGGTATCAACAGAATAGACCTAAGATAGTTTGAAATTGCCTAAAAAACGAAAAAACCATTTGGAAAATATAAAAAAACCTCGATATTTGCAGCATCAACGGTGATTTGACCGTTTGTAATGCGCTCATAGCTTAATTGGATAGAGCATCTGACTACGGATCAGAAGGTTAGGGGTTCGACTCCCTTTGAGCGCACTTTCTTTATTTCCCCTTTCACTTTCTTGATTTATCATTTATTCTTTTCCAGTGTTTTTTGCGCTTTTAATTCTTTCGGAGAATACCCGAAATGCTTAGTAAATGCGGATGTGAAATGTTGGGAGTAACTATATCTTAACAATTTGGCTACCTCATTGATGCTGTAGTTTTTATGTTGTATCAGGTATCGAGCTTTTTCCATCTGTTTTTCGCGTAGGTACTGCGATAGATTACACCCAAAATACTTTTGAAATCCTTTATTCAAGTTTTTTTGAGAAATATGAAATAGGTCTTCAACTTCTTGCAATCGAATATTACCGATTTCCTGTTTATCTACCCATTCCTTTACTTCAATAACTTTTTCGTCTAGGGATAGGTTGGTGTTGCTACGGTCATCCTCCAAAAATTTTGGGTGCATGGAAAAAATAGTCAGAAGTAATTCTTCTATCTTCAACCTGTAATAGTAATCCCGCATCGAAGTTGGTAATGAACAATTCAACATGCTTTCCAATAACTGTTTAATGGGGGTTGAAATTATTTTAGACTCGTCAAACAACTTACAGGCTCTGCCTTTCTTTAACGCAGTTAAGAAGGGGAATTCCATAGGTAATATCTTACTCATAGTCTTCCATGCTGATATGTTTCATTCTGGGTATGACAGGGCTGATTATTTTTTTTCAGCCCTTAATGAAAATGACCATGAACAGTTTTGGAGCAACAACAGAAGATTGGCATAAATCATTGCCTAAGGCCAAGGAATCGGGGCAATTTATCGATGCATTTCCTTTAATGGACAAACTATTTCAAGAAATACCTCACAAAAAAGTCATTAAATATTGGGTTTATGATTATGCTAAAAGTGGGGTATTCGCTTTCCATATTGCCGATCGGGCAGGCTTGAAATCTGATGAAAACAGGGATGTCAGATATTTTGATAAATATACAGGTAAACCTTATGTAATTAGCATTCAGCAAGATAAGCATAATAAAGTGGAGAATTGGGTTTGGCAATTGCACATGGGGCAATGGTTAGGTCAGGTCGGGAAATTTTCGACCTTTATTGCAGGTTTGATCTCAACCAGCCTACCCATCACTGGTTTTTTGATCTGGTATGGGCGTAGAAAGCGTCAGAAATGAAAAAAAAATTTTGAATGGCTTATTATTTCCTTATATTTGCATCACCAAAACAGAAAGGGCGTTTGTCGCAAAAGTGTTGGTTGTCGCGCTCATAGCTTAATTGGATAGAGCATCTGACTACGGATCAGAAGGTTAGGGGTTCGACTCCCTTTGAGCGCACTTAGAATAAGCCTAATTCGTAAACGGATTAGGCTTTTGTTTTTTATCATCAACAATAAATAACATCATTATGCTAAACCTAGTATTATTCGGGCCTCCAGGAGCAGGAAAAGGTACCCAATCCGCTAAATTAATTGATAAGTATGACCTTCATCATATATCTACCGGTGACATGTTTCGCGCTCATATCAAGGACCAAACCGAATTAGGTAAACAAGTAAGTCAAATCATTGCTGATGGGAACTTAGTTCCTGACTCGGTAACCATTGCCATGCTTGAGGAAGAGATCAATAATAACCCTGATGCAAAAGGATTTATTTTTGATGGTTTTCCACGTACTGTTGCCCAAGCGGAAGCATTGGATGCATTCATGGAATCGAACAATATGCCTATCTCAGGCGTTATTGCTTTGGATGTTGATGAAACGGAATTAACGCAACGTATCGCTAAACGCCAGGAGATTTCCGGTCGTGCAGATGATGCGGCAGATAAACTAAAAAAACGTATCGAAGAGTATTTCGGAAAAACGATCCATGTATTACCTTATTACGAAGGCAAAGGTAAATTGACCAAAGTAAATGGTATTGGTGAAATCGAAAGCATCTTTTCGGAATTAACGTCGATCATCGATCGTTACTAATAAAAAAGCTTATAAAAAACATTGAAGAGGTCTTATGGCGCAGGGGTCAAATTTTGTTGATTACGTAAAGGTTTGTTGTCGTTCGGGACATGGTGGTGCTGGTTCAGCCCATCTGCACCGCGATAAATTCACGGCCAAAGGTGGTCCCGATGGGGGCGACGGTGGTCGTGGCGGGCATATTATGCTCCAAGGTTCTACCCAACACTGGACCTTATTGCACCTGAAATACCGTAAACACATCATTGCCGAAAATGGTCAACCTGGTGGATCTACCTTGAAAACAGGTGCTACCGGTAAGGATGAAATCCTGGAAGTTCCTCTAGGAACGGTGGCCAAGGATGCCGAGACCGGCGAAGTACTATTCGAAATCACCCGTGATGGCCAGACGAAAATCCTTACTCCAGGAGGTCGTGGTGGTTTAGGAAACTGGCACTTCAAATCTTCCACGGTTCAAACACCAAGACATGCCCAACCGGGGATGCCAGGTAAAGAGCGTTGGATCATCTTGGAATTAAAAGTATTGGCGGATGTAGGGCTTGTTGGATTCCCGAATGCCGGAAAATCTACCTTGCTGTCGGTTCTTTCCGCCGCAAAACCTGAAATCGCAGATTATCCGTTTACCACCTTGGTTCCTAACTTGGGCATCGTCAGCTATCGGGATAACAAATCCTTTGTGATGGCGGATATTCCAGGGATCATCGAGGGTGCATCCGAAGGAAAAGGATTAGGACACCGTTTCCTGAGACATATCGAACGAAACTCCGTGCTCTTGTTCATGGTACCAGCAGATACCGATCGGACCATCGAAGAGGAATATAATATCCTATTGCATGAACTTACCGCCTACAATCCGGAATTATTGGATAAGCCAAAATTATTGGCCATCACCAAATCGGATATGTTGGATGAGCAACTGGAAAGCGAAATGGCCGAACAGGTTCCTCAAGGAATTCCTTACCTGTTCATATCCTCAGTGACCGGAAAAAATATCCAGCAATTGAAGGATATGATCTGGAAAGCCATCAATGAATAACCATATTTAAAAGCAACCTCGGTTGCTTTTCTTATTTTAGGGATAATGGATCTATCATTAAAAGATTTCTTGGACAAAAAGGTACTGGAATTTAACCAACCGGATTTTATTCCGCACGACCCGATCAGTATACCCCATCGATTCCAAAAGAAGGAGGATATCGAGATCATGGGGTTCTTTGCCAGCATATTGGCCTGGGGGCAACGCAAAACCATCATCAATAAGTGCCTGGAATTGGCAGAACGTATGGACCAGGCACCGCATGATTTTATCCTCAACCATCAGGATAGCGACCTCAAACGCCTCTTGGGATTTAAGCATCGTACCTTCAATGACACCGATCTCTTATATTTTATTGCCTTTTTCCAGCAGCATTACCTTCGCTTCAACAGCTTGGAAGATGCATTCCTGCAGCTTGATGAAGGCCAGGAATTCTCCATAGAGAACGCCTTGAATAATTTCAAAAGCTATTTTTTCTCCCTGCCTGATTTTCCTTGGCGAACAAGAAAGCATATCAGTTCTCCCTTCCAGAAATCCAGTTGTAAGCGATTGAATATGTTCTTGCGTTGGATGGTGAGGAAGGATGATAAGGGGGTAGATTTTGGGATTTGGAACCGGATATCACCCAAAGATCTTATCTGTCCCTGTGATGTCCATGTAGAGCGCGTTGCCCGGAAATTTGGTTTGATCCAAAGCGATAAGGTCAATTGGAAATCTGCGCTAGAATTAACGGAAAACCTACGGTATTTTGATCCAGAGGATCCGGTTAAATATGATTTTGCCTTATTTGGGCTAGGGGTGGCCGGTGAGTTATAAAAACCGAAAACTAATCCCCAATAAAAATTAGGAGTAAAACGGCAGGTACATTTCCTTGTGCAAACCTACATTCGGAATATCATATTCATCGGAAAAATATTCGAAACCCATATCCTCATAAAAAGGATAGGCGATTTCCCTGGCGATTAGCCATAAGTAACCCCCATGAAGCTGTGTCTGAATATGATCGATAGCAGCCGTTAAAAGCTGTTTACCATAGCCTTTCCTTCTGGCCTCAGCGGCAGTAGCCATGCCACGTAATCGATAACCGGTATGCGGTAATTTGGGATGATTGATCTGATGAATGGTCAATACACTTTGAAGCTTACCCTCCTCATCAAAATACCCCAAATGAAAACTATCGGGTTTATCATCCTCCGGATTGATGCAAAGCTCCAAGGCTTTTCCACGCTGTAGTACTTCGCTTCGCAGCGCTAAGGTATCCTCCGTTTTGATAAACCTGATCATCGTTTGGATAGGATTTCCAGGATATCCACCAAGCGGTTGGAATATCCGAATTCATTGTCGTACCAACCAACCACCTTTACCAAGCCACCCACAATACTGGTCAGCTCCGAATCAAAAACACAGGAATAAGGGTTATTGATGATATCCACCGAAACGATGGGATCTTCGGTATAGTATAGTACATTTTTCAAGGAACCTGCAGCAGCTTCCTTGAATTTTTGGTTGATCTCTTCTACAGTAGTCTGTTTGGCCAGGTTACAGGTAAAATCAGTTAAAGAACCATTCAATACCGGAACGCGTATACCTGCGCCGCCCAGTTTGCCATCCAAATGTTTAAAGACATTGGTAATGGCCTTGGCAGCACCCGTCGTAGTGGGAATGATGGAAGCCGATGCCGCTCGTGATCTTCGTAGATCCCGATGCGGTGCATCATGCAGGTTCTGATCCCCTGTCATGGAGTGTACCGTGGTGATATACCCATCGACAATACCCCAATTCTCATCCAATATCCTGATCATGGGTGCCACATTGTTGGTGGTACAGGAGGCATTGGAAAAGATCGGCGTATTCCAATCAAAATCCGCATCATTGATACCCAATACCACTGTAGGAACCTCTTTATCCGGCGATGGAGCAGAGATGATCACCTGTTTTGCCCCAGCCAGGATATGCTTTTGGGCCAGATCATGCTTCACAAATAATCCGGTCGATTCGATGACCACATCAATCGCCAATTCCTTCCAGGGAAGTTCTTCCGGATTTTTTTTGTTGAAGATCTGTATAGCTTTTCCATCAATGTAAAGGTGGTTCTCCTCATAGCTCAGCTCTTTTCCAAGCGGACCATGCACCGAATCATATTTAAAGAGGTGGGCTAGTGTAGCCGCATCTGCCAAATCATTGATGGCAACAACCTCTACATTATCCAATCCTCTGTTCAGCAGGTTTCTTAGGCTGTGGCGTCCTATGCGTCCGAACCCATTGATGGCTATTCTCATTAATTATTAAAATCAGCGATTACTTCTTTGATATCTTTCTCACCTTCCCAGTATTTTTTTAGGCTTCCGTCTGGACCATATACATAGTTTGCCGGAAACATTTTTGGGATGTGAATACGTTGTACAAATTCCTGATTACGATCGTAAAGCATTTCCACATTCGGTTTTCCTTCTAATTCTTTACCAAAGGTATTGAAGAAATTGGCCATCAAAGCCGGATCGTTCATGGAAACGTAATAGATATTCACCCCTTTGATCTTATCGTAATTCGATGATAGGGCAGTGGCTTCATGTTGGCAATGTGCACAAGAAGGGTCAAATAGAATAAAAACGGTATTCCTTCCAGCGGCAATATCCGCTTTGCTGAATGGCATACCCGATTTAACCTTGAAAAACGTGAATTCAGGAATAGATAAGTTGGCCGCTTTTACCGTCGGTGGAGCCTGTTGTGGGGCAGGAGCTGCAGTAGAAGGGCTTGTCTCTGCATGTGCACTGTGGTCATGTCCATCGTGCTCATTATGCACTTCAGTGGCTGCTTGTTGTTTCGGTTCATTATTGCATCCTACGGTCGTTAGGGCCAAGGATAAACTTAAAAACGGAAGAACGTATGTTAATCTCATGTGTACTGTTTAAGCATCAAAACTACTAAAAATTATAAATAAAAAAGCCTTGATGGTCAACATCAAGGCTTTTTCTGATTTTATTATGATACTCGATTATGGAGTAACCACTTTTGCTTGTTTTTTCTCTTCAGGTTTTGCTGAAGAAGCTAGATGCTTACCACCACTTAAGTCGTAGATGGCTGGAGCAGCTAGGAAGATCGATGAATAAGTCGCAACGACGATACCCACTAAGATGGCGAAAGAGAATCCGCGGATAACTTCTCCACCAAATACAAATAATACCGCTAGAACGAAGATTACAGTCAATGAGGTAATCACGGTACGGCTTAATGTAGAGTTGATCGCTTTATTGATCGTTGTACCAATATCTTCTCTATGCGCATCTGGTTTTTTCAGGTACTCACGCAGACGGTCAAATACAACGACCGTATCGTTCACTGAATAACCCAATACCGTAAGGATAGCCGCTACAAAGTGTTGGTCGATATCCAAAGAGAAGGGAACAATACCATCCAAGATCGAGAATAGACCTAAAAGGATGATCGCATCGTGGATGGTTGCAATTGCAGCACCCGCAGAATATTGCCATTTGTGGAAACGAACCAAGATGTAGGCAGCAATGACAAGGATGGATAGGATGGAAGCATAGATTGCTCTGTCTCTAATATCACTTGCGATCGTTGGTCCTACTTTCTGTTGCGAAAGGATTTCGTATTTACCTTGAACTTTAGAAAGTCCTTCGTTCAATTTAGACAATACTTCCTGATCTGCAGCATCGCTGGTCTCTTCGATATGGTAAGAAGTCGTTACACGTAATTGATTGTCCGTTCCAAAGGTTTTAACCTCGGTAGTGGTTCCAAAAACATTATCCAAATTCTCACGTACTGTTTCAGCAGCTACCGGAGTGTCATACTTAATGGTATAGGTACGTCCTCCTTGGAAGTCAACGCCGTAAGAGAATCCTTTAACAGCAATAGCACCAAGAGAGATTACAATGGCTACCAATGAAACCAAATAAGCTACTTTTCTTTTCTTGATGAATGCGAAGTTTGCATTCTTCAAGGTATGGTTAGACCAAGGGAAAGAAACGGTAATTTTCATTTCCTTGCTCAACATGTATTCGAAAATCAAACGTGTAATGAAGATCGCGGTGAATAAGGATGTAATGATACCGATCATTAAGGTTGTTGCGAAACCTTGGATTGGTCCCGAACCTGTAAAGAATAGGATCAAACCTACTAAGAACGTCGTGATCTGGGAGTCTAAGATGGAAGGCATAGCATGCTTATAACCATCTTCTACCACTTTACGCATGGATTTACCAAGCGCCATTTCCTCACGCATACGCTCGTAGATCAGTACGTTCGCATCCACGGCAGTACCCATCGTCAATACGATACCCGCTATACCTGGCAGGGTCAGTACGGCATTTAAGGATGCCAATACGCCCATAAGGAAGAACACGTTGAAGATTACCGCAATGTTTGCAGCAATACCTGCACGGTTGTAGTAAGCGATCATGAAGGCCATAACCACGATGATACCGATCACCGCAGAGTTAACCCCTGAATCGATAGCTACCTGTCCTAAAGAAGGACCTACGATCGCTTCTTCCACGATTTTAGCCGTTGTTGGAAGACGACCAGCTTTCAATACGTTTGCTAAGTCTTTGGTATCTTCGATCGTGAAGTTTCCGGAGATGGTCGAGTTACCACCAGCGATTTCTCTTTCTACACCTGGAGCGGAGTAAACCACACCATCCAACACGATAGCTACAGAATATCTACCTTGAGCGGCAGCAGCTGTAACACGTTGCCAATCGCGCGCGCCTTGTGCGTTCATCGCCATGGAAACGATCGGTTTATTGGTCTGCGGATCAAACTCATCTCTAGCGTTGGTGATCACATCACCTGTCATGGCAGGACCATTCTCGTTACCTGAAGTTCTGATAGCAAATAAGGAAAGGATGTCTTTCGTTTGTGAAAGGCTCTCCGGTTTTACCGCCCATAATAGGCGCATATTGCCAGGAATGATCGATTTGATCTCTGGACGAGCCAAGTAAGCATTTACTTTAGCCGTATCTTTAAGGTTTGCATAACCAACTACTGCACCAGGACCCAATTCCATTTGTCCGGAAGGACCTTGGCCAACGTTTGGCTGTAAGATGGAGAATAATGGATTTCCTGCTGTTAGGTCAGCGGCATTGCTTGCATTAGAATCAGCCGCATTTTTGTTTGCGCCTAATTTTGATAATAGGTTATCTTCTTTTTTAGTCGTATCAGCTGCGTTGTTAGCTGCTGCTGTCGTATCAACTGGAGTAGCCGCTACTGCTGCTGGTTTGTCAGCTTTTAAGGTAGTTGCTAAGGTACGGTTGATATTGTCCATCAACTGGTACACATCTGCATTGTTGAAGGTCTCGTAGAATTCCAATTTTGCAGATCCTTGAAGAAGTTTGCGCACGCGCTCTTCATCATTGATACCCGGAAGTTCGATTAAGATACGGTTGGTACCTTGTTGGATCTGAATGTTAGGGGAAGCAACACCGAATTTATCGATACGCGTACGAAGTACTTTGTATGAGTTTTGGATGGCATTATCAGCTTCTTTATTCAAGAATCTCTTCACATCAGCTTCAGAACTTCCTGCTTGGATCTCCGCTGCATTATCCGTGGTCGCGAAGAACGACGCGATTGGAGTTGCTGCACCGGTAGCTTTGTACTCATTTAGAAATAAATCAATCAACGATGTGTTGGTTGTTTTGCTTTTAGCAATAGCTGTCGCCAATGCTTTGTTAAAGTTTGCATCTTTAGGCTTGTTCGCCAAGTTGGTAATCAACTCGTCCAAGGAAATCTCCATGGTCACGTTCATACCACCTTTTAGATCAAGACCAAGAGCAAGTTCATTTGCTTTTGCTTCACGGTAAGTGAATTTCGCGATACCTAAGTTATAAACTACTTCGCTTGCCATGGAATCTAGGTAGGCTTTTTCTTTAGCCAGATCACCATTTGCATAAGCTGCGGCATCTTTTTCGACTTTGCGGGTCACAAAAGTGAATGATATGGAGTAGAGGCACGCTAAGGAAACCACTATCACCAAAAATTTAATCAGCCCTTTACTCATTGTCTAATCGTAATAAATTATGGTTTTTTATGTTGTTTTTTAAGCTTAATAATATTTACCAAGAATCGCAAAGGTATAAAAAAAATGTATAATGAAAACAAATATTTTTGACCTTATCTCCTGATCTACTTGGATTAAATGGATTGGTAAATTTGCCAATATTCTGCGGCCGCCTTGTCCCAGGTAAATTGGGATGCCCAAGCCTTAATTTCATTGGAACGATCCGCAGATGCTATAATGCTTTTCAAGCGTTCGGCTCCAAATGCCATCAGGTAATCCTTGTCCACCGACTCCAGGTAAAAGGCTTCCGGACCACCAACCTCCGGTAAACTGGTGTAGGTGGAGAGCAGTACTTTTTTACCAAAGGTCATCGCTTCGATCACCGGAAGGCCAAAACCTTCGGCAATGGAAGGAAATACAAATAGGCTGCAATGCTTTAGGTAACTGTATTTTTCTTCTTCCGAAATGGGGCCGGTGAGCAGTACACGGTCTTCTACCTGTAGCTCTTTAGCAATTTGCAGGATTTCTTCCTGGTAGTTCTCTTCCTGTACAATACCACTGATGACCAATTTATAGTCGTTTCCTACCAAAAGATAGGGTAGGACATGGAAATTCTTTTTTCGCGCGATGGTTCCTATGCTGAACATAAAAGGACCATCTATAGGGGAGTTTGGACTGGCCAAATTGATCTTGGAAGCATCGATCGTACTACCGTTATAGATCACCTGGATTTCTTTTCCCTTCAGGTCGCAATGCTTTTCTACATCTTCCTTCACAAATTTGGAGATCGCTACAACCGCATCAGCACGGTCGATATTCCGTTGTACCTTTGCGAGGTACTTCTTGACTTTCTCCGGTGATTTTCCTTCCGCAATGAAATTAAGGTCATGTATGGTAAGTACGACTTTGCATTTTCCTTTGTTCGGTAGGTAAGGGGATAATTGGAAATTCGCATGATAGACATCATACCCTTTCCAGCTAGGTTTTAGGAATTTCTGTATCGATTTCTGACGGATGTAGTTTTTATCCTCGCCAAATACCAAGGGCGATTTCTCGTTGTGGTAAAAATAGAGATCGGCATGGGATGGTTTAGCGGTTAAAAGTGCATTACCCAGGTTTAAACAATAATGGTATAAACCGGTATGCGCATATTTCATTCGCTCTGTATCGAATACAACTTTCATTATTTCTTATTGAATGGATCCAATAAAGAATCCATAAGTACTTTTTCTTCCTGGGCTAAATTATAAAATGATTTCATTAATTCCCGTCCTTGCTGTGCAATAGCTTGTCGGAAAGGCTCGTTTTCTAGCAGTTTCTGGATATGATCAGCAAATTCCTGCGGTTCATCACTTACCAAACAGCCATTATTTATTTTATTCACCAGGCCCGTTACGCCATAGGAATTTGTAACAACGGGAATACCCATGGAAAGGGATTCCAGAACTTTGATCTTGATCCCCGTTCCACTTAACATGGGGCAGATCGAAACCTTGGAGGATTGATAAGCTTCTTCCAGGTCATCTACAAAGCCAAGTTTATGGATAGAGGGATGGTCTACGACGTGCTGCGCTATTTTACCGATTACCGCAATTCGGATATTCTTTAATAGCGGCAGTACCTCTTTGATAAACCAGTTGATGCCTTTTATATTATGGGGATTATTGCTAGCCACATAGATCAGATCATACCTGAAAGATTGTTCTGCCTGTTCGGGAAATAAGGGGTAACCGATCGGGATCAGCTTGACGGGGTTATTGACCACCTGGCTGAACATAAATTGTTCTTCCACCGAAAAGGTCCAGATGCAGTCGAAAGTTTTCAGGATGCGAAATTCATCCCGGAGGTTTTTTCCCGATTTTGCAGGATGGTCAAGGTCAGACTCCTTTTGCAAAGAAATAAAATCGTGGGTGTCGTTAATGGTATAGGCGCGATAGGGTAGGTTTTTAATAAGTGTTCCCCATTGGGCATAAGAAATGATGACTATGTCGTATTTTTTTTTGGACAGCACCTTCCGAAACGTCCGATGCATCAACAGGGTAGTCAAATCAATTCGGTTCTGATAGAATAGCCTATGCAGAAAATTTGGGATTTTATAACGGAATAGATAACCCAGAAGATTATCCCGCTTGATTTTTCGTTGAATAAGCTCCAGGCCCAGCTTGGGATATTTTTGATGGAATTTTATCTCCGATTCCTGATCCCAGTCGCCCCAGATATGCTCAGACACAAAGTCAGTTTCGAACATGCTGTCGCGCTCATTGAAGAAAGATAGCATCTGTCGGCATCTCGAAATATTTCCTGCATGACCCTTCATCGGGTTATCGGGCATGAAATAAAGGACTTTTTTTCTGTTCATGTAATAAGACTCAACGGTTCTTTTAGGGAAGCTGCTACAATTTACCTAGCTAAATAACGAAAATTTAACTAGAAAATTAGTTTATTTTCTCTTTTAAATTCCTAACCTAAAAGGCTGTTTTCGGGGTAAAAACAAGGTTATAGTATGTTTAAAGCAGGTTTTTGTATGCTTAGCATAGGAAAAGCATACTTTCACCATGCTTTCACCCTACTTTCACAGCGATGCCAAACCGACCTTTTAAAACAAAAATGGCGGCCATTGGCCGCCATTTGTTTTTCTTTTTGGTAGACTTATTTCAATACGAATTTCACACCGAAAGTGAAACCACCGCCATCGAAACCAGTGTCATTATTCAAACCTAAGTATGGTTTGTAGTCTAAGTGCATAGCGATTGGAATAGTAGGGATTTTGTACTCTAAACCAACTTGAGGACGGATACCGAAGCTAGTAGAAGAGTTACCATCGTGACTCCAGATACCAACTTGAGCACCAACACCCGCGTACCATGCTAAACCGTCTGCATTAGGGATAGCTTTTTCATATTGCCAATCTGCTCCGAAAGAAACCCAGTGGTTACGGAATGCAGCCTGCAATTGTAAAGCTGAAACATTTGTTAATGCTGTTTTGTACTGAATACCTACGTTAGAACCATCGTAACCGTCGAAAACGATACCCAATGCTGATTTGTAAGGTGTTTGAGCTTGCGCTTCGTTAGCAGCAAATGTTAAAGCTGAAACTGCAAATAGAGATAAAAATAATTTTTTCATGTGAATTAATTTATGTTTTCCATTAACCATACATTATCAAAATGTGAATATTGTACAGTTATTTCATTTCAATCTAAGCAAATAGTTTGCCAAAAAACAGTAAAACTAATTTTAATGTCATTTAATTCGTTTCGGCCTTTTATTTATTTTGCTAAAATCAGAGATTTTCCGTAGATTTGCCTCGCAAATAGGAAACCCCATTATTATTTGCTATGCAATTAGATCCACAAAAATTCGTACAAGAAGGACTTACCTACGACGATGTACTTTTGATTCCAGCTTATTCTGAAATATTGCCTCGTGACGTAGACACCAGTACCTTTCTAACTAAAAAAATCAAATTAAACATCCCTTTGGTGTCCGCAGCGATGGACACTGTAACTGGAGCTGATCTTGCGATCGCGATCGCGCAGGCCGGTGGTATTGGGATGCTACATAAAAATATGACGATCGCAGAACAAGCTGCGGAAGTTCGCAAGGTTAAGCGCTCGGAGAGCGGTATGATCCAAGATCCTGTTACCTTATTGGAGACAGCGACAGTGGGTGATGCCTTCCAGATCATGCGTGACCATAAGATCGGTGGTATTCCAGTGATCAATCTGGAAGCCAAATTGGTAGGGATTGTGACCAACCGTGACCTTCGTTTCCAAAAGGATATGGCAAGACCGATCAGTGAGCTGATGACCAAAACAAATTTGGTAGTTGCTCCAGAAGGTACTGACTTGATCAAGGCGGAGGAAATCCTACAGAACCACAAAATTGAAAAATTACCGGTAGTTGATACCAATGGGATGCTTAAAGGATTGATTACCTTTAAGGATATCCAAAAATATAAGCATTACCCAAATGCCGCAAAGGACGAACATGGAAGATTGTTGGTTGGTGCAGCAGTAGGTGTAACGGCTGATACCATCGAACGTGTGGATGCCTTGGTGAAGGCTGGGGTAGATGTGATCACGATCGATACGGCCCATGGACATTCTTTGGGTGTAGTTAATAAATTAAAAGAAGTTAAGTCAAAATATCCGGACCTACAGGTTATCGTAGGTAATATCGCTACGGGAGATGCGGCTAAAATGTTGGCTGATGCTGGTGCCGATGCTGTTAAAGTAGGTATTGGTCCAGGTTCGATCTGTACCACCCGTATTATTGCAGGTGTTGGTGTTCCTCAATTATATGCTGTATACGAAGTGGCAAAAGCATTGAAAGGAACTGGAGTTCCTTTGATCGCTGATGGAGGGATCAAACAAACAGGTGATATCGCCAAAGCTATTGCAGCAGGAGCACACACGATTATGGCAGGTTCTTTATTTGCCGGCGTAGAGGAAGCACCTGGAGAGACCATTTTGTTGGAAGGCCGTAAATTTAAGTCCTACCGCGGAATGGGATCAGTGGAAGCTATGGAAAAAGGTTCCAAAGACAGGTATTTCCAGGATGTGGAAGACGATATCAAAAAATTGGTACCTGAAGGTATTGTTGGACGTGTTCCATATAAAGGTACATTGGCTGAAGTGGTTTACCAATATATTGGTGGATTGCGTGCTTCCATGGGTTATTGCGGTGCAGCGACCATCGAAAAATTACAAGAAGCTAAATTCGTGCGTATCACAGGAGCTGGTTTGAGAGAGTCTCATCCTCACAATATCCAGATCACCAAAGAGGCGCCAAATTATAACAGTAGAGGTTAACCTTACTTTATAAAAGGGGATTTTCAAAGGCCAGAGCATTTTGCTCTGGCCTTTTTGTTTGGTTATATCATGGATATTAAATTATAGATATTATCTATGCAATAATTCTGATGTATGCTAAGGAGATTCCATATTTTAGCCGTATTCGAGAGTAAATCGAATAATCTACCTCAAAATATATAAATAAAATTTATAGGATAATTAACTATTAAGGAAACAGTATGGCAAAATTGATTAATCTGAATGCATTCAAAAATTTCTTCCAATCGAGTAATGCAGGGGGTATTCTCTTATTCATCTGTGTGATATTTTCCATGATCGTGGCGAATTCACCGCTGGCAGGATCGCTCCAGACCTTGTTGGACCGACAGCTGGGATTTGAAAATGAGAGCATCCACCTCCGGTATTCCGTATTGTTATGGATTAATGATGGATTAATGGCCATATTCTTTTTATTGGTAGGTCTGGAAATCAAAAGGGAAATTGTGGAAGGGGAGCTTTCTTCGCCTAAAAAGGCCTCATTACCTATTTTGTGTGCGATTGGTGGTGCCGTTGTTCCGGCATTGATCTATGTAGGCTTTAATGCAGGTCAAGAAACAGCTAGTGGTTGGGGAATCCCGATGGCGACCGATATAGCCTTTGCACTGGCCGTGATCGGTATGTTGGGGAAACAGGTGCCAAGTAGCCTGAAGATCTTTTTGGCGGCTTTGGCCATCGTGGATGATTTGATCGCTATTTTGGTTATCGCATTTTTCTATTCCTCTGGTATCGAAGTGTCTTATCTGCTATACGCCTTAGGTGGTCTGTTGATCCTGATCATCATGAACCGATTAAATATACAGAATCCTTATCTATACCTTATTCCGGGTGTATTCATCTGGTATTTTATCCATCATTCCGGTATTCACGCTACCATAGCAGGGGTTTTGGTGGCTATGACCATCCCGACAAACGATACGGATGTAGAATCTCCATTGGAAAGATTGGAGCATGCCCTGAGCAAACCGGTGAACTTCCTGATCATTCCGCTTTTTGCCTTTGCCAATACCAATATCACCTTGGAAAGCGAAATGATCGGCGGTCTGACCTCTTCCTTAGGTTTGGGTATTTCCTTGGGATTATTGCTTGGAAAACCAGTCGGTATTCTACTGACTTCCTACCTATGTACAAAATTAAAGTTGAGCAGCCTGCCGGAAGGAAGTACTTGGCGTCATGTATTGGGGGTAGGTCTATTGGCAGGTATCGGTTTTACCATGTCCATTTTCATCGCGATCCTCTCGTTTAAGGATCCGTTGAGTATTTCAGAAGCAAAACTATCCATTTTGATCACTTCTTTATTGGCGGGTATCATTGGTTTCATGGTATTGAAATCCAAGAAAACATATGCATAGACGTCCTGCTATGCCTGTCTGAACTGCAATGGGGTCTGTCCGATGATGCTTTTAAAGTTTTTGTGGAAGCTCACAAAATTATTGAAACCACTATCGTAACAGATTTCCTTCAGGGATAGTTTGCTGTTCCTCAGCTGACTGCAGGCATGGGAAATGCGTAATTCTGTAATGAACTGAACCGGCGTCTTGCCGGTTTTTTGTTTGAAATACCGACAGAAAGAGTTTTCGGTCAAGCCAGCCAATCCCGCCAGATCCGCTAATTTGATCTTTTGCTTATAGTTTTCCCGCAGGTATTCCATCAAACTGTTCATCCGGAACTGGTCTTCCGATTGATGGAGTATGGAATAATTTTCGGAGGTAAGCTCTTCTTTTGGGCTGTTCTGCATCAGGCTAAGGAATTTCAGGAACGCGATGAAGCGATCCAAGCCTTGGTTGACCAGCATGTGCTCGAATAGGGGTTGGATTGCCGTATAAGAATTCGAATCAAAAAAATAACCGCGTTCGGATTGATCGATCAGGGTTTTGATTTCAAGCAGTTCGGGGGTGGAAAAGAACCGTTCGATTCCGAGATCTTTTTTGAAGTGGATGACCAGGCAATCAATAGCATGAGGTTCTGGATTGTCCACAACATCCTCTTCAAAGAGCCAATAATGGGCAATCTGCGCAGGTATAAGAACCGTTTCTCCAGGTTGAACAGGTTTTATCCTGTCTCCGATAAAAAGTGTCCCAGAGCCTTTTAAAATGTGTACAATTTCCAGCTCATCGTGGTAATGCCATATCTGATGATGCCGCGGAGCATAATCTCTTCGGATCTGGAAACTTTCGTTGTACTGCTTGGGAACTTCGAGCTGCTTGATGATCATAATTGACTAATTTATTCATTTTTTATCAATATCATTCGCATCAAATGATAATATAGTTTATAAAAAAGGTAATTTTCTTCACTCCATTCTGCAATTTAATCGCTTATTTAGGTCTTCCAATAAAAACCATCTATGAGCAAAGCAAATAATACATTGGCTATTATCTTAATCACATCCCTGTTCTTCTTTTGGGGATTTATCCATAACCTGGATCCGATTTTGATTGCGCATCTTCGGAGCGCGTTCAGTCTGAGCCATTTACAGGCTTCACTGATCGATTCGGCCGTTTTTGTGGCTTATTTCGTCATGGCCATACCCGCAGGGATTTTCATGAAAAAATATGGGTACAAAACCGCCATCTTGATCGGTTTGTTATTATTTGCTGTCGGTTGTTTCCTGTTCGTACCTGCCGCCAATACCATGAGTTATCTGTTCTTTCTGATGGCGTTATTTGTCTTGGCTTGTGGGATCACGATCCTGGAAACTGCAGCCAATCCTTATATGACCGTTCTAGGGGATCCGAGCAAAGCTACCCAACGGTTGAATTTTGCCCAGTCTTTCAATGGTTTGGCTTCCTTTGTTGCTCCTTTATTGGGCGGGTACATTATTTTGGCAAAACCACCATTAAGCCATGAGGAAGTTGCTGCGTTGGATGAAACAGCCAGAACGGCCTATATCCAGGCAGAAACGGCCATTGTAAAAGGGCCTTATATCGTATTGGGTTGTGTTATTTTATTGGCGGCTTTGTTGTTTGCCCTGATCAAACTCCCTGAAGCAAAAGAGGAGGGGGATTCCAATGCCAGTGTATGGTCCGCATTCCGTCATAAGAATGTGCGTTGGGCCGTGATTGCCCAATTCTTCTATGTGGGTGCCCAGATCTGTGTCCTGAGCTTTATCATTCTCTTTGCTACGGAGGTAGCTGGGATACAGGCTTTTGATGCGAAGGATTATGCCGCTATCGCTGGTCTTTTGATCGTTATCGGTCGTTTCTTGGGCACTTTTTTGATGCGTTATATCCTGCCATCCAAATTGTTGTTGATCTATGCGGTGATAGCCTGTATCTTAACACTGATCAGTATATTCGCTTCTGGCATGGTTGCACTCTACAGCATGGTGGCGATTGCCTTTTTCATGTCCATTATGTTCCCAACGATATTTGCGATGGGTGTGGAAGGAATCGGCGGGGATACCAAATCGGCATCCAGTCTGATCATCATGGCGATTGTTGGTGGTGCCATTTTTCCGCCCTTATTAGGCTATATTTCGGATAGCACCGGCCATATGCAATATGGGTATTTTGTTGTTTTAGTTTGTTTCTTTGTGGTGGTCTTGTTTGCCCTGAATAATAAATCTGGCGAACAGGTCATCTCCACCAAAAATCATTAATGGGTATGAAGAATAGAAAATATGCGTTAGCACTGGATCTGGTAAATGATCCAGTTCTGATTAAGGAATATGAGACCTACCATGAGCGGATTCCTACGGAAATCCAACAGTCGATACAGGATGCTGGGGTAATATCCATGCAGATATATCGTTTTGAAAATAGGTTATTTATGATCATGGAGGTAGATGATCAGTTTAGTTTCGAGCGCAAGGGGGAAATGGATGCTCAGAACCCGCATGTGCAGGATTGGGAATCCTTGATGTGGAAATACCAGCAGGCCATTCCGGGCGCAAAACCAGGAGAGAAATGGGTATTAATGGATAAAATATTTGAGTTATAGATATCATGAATAAAAAGAATGTAGCGTACTTGCAGATTCATCCGAAGGATAATGTGCTGGTTGCGCTTAGGGACCTTTCGGAGGGTGAATCGATCGGGTTTGGGGGAAAGGAATTCTCCCTTCGCCAAGCGGTGAAAGCGAAACATAAATTTACGTTAAACCCCATGTTGAAGGACGAGGAGGTGTATATGTATGGGGTTTTGGTAGGGAAGGTTAATGAAGATCTTTTGGAAGGAACATTGCTGAGCACCGAGAACCTCCGGCATGCTGCGGAGCCATTCAAACTGGCTGCCCGTAAGTTGGATTGGGAAAGGCCTGATGTGTCCGCCTTTGAAGGTCGGACTTTCCAGGGATTTCATAGAAGTAATGGTACCGTAGGTACGGCCAATCATTGGTTGGTTATCCCATTGGTTTTCTGCGAGAATAGAAATGTATTGACGTTGAAGACTGCTTTGGAGGAGAAACTGGGTTATCAGGTGCAATCAAAGGATTATTCTAATGAAGTAGACCACCTTATCGAACGATATAAGGCTGGCGCTTCCGTAGATGACCTGTTGAACCTGGATCTGAGTGCTGGAACCATCAACCAGGAGCAGAAAAGGCTATTCCCGAATGTGGATGGGGTTAAATTCCTGAACCATGATATGGGATGCGGCGGTACCAGAATGGATTCAGATGCCCTTTGTGGCCTCTTGGCAGGTTATATTACCCATCCGAATGTGGCCGGGGCAACCGTATTGAGTTTGGGATGCCAACATGCGCAAGCTTCCATTCTGAAAGCAGAAATCCTAAAGCGTGACCCCCATTTTGACAAACCTTTATATGTTTTTGAACAACAATTGGAAGGAACCGAGCAGGATTTGATGCAGAAGGCCATTAAAGCCACTTTCTCAGGATTGGTGCAGGCCGATCAACTGAAAAGGGAACCTGCGGGTTTGGATAAACTATGCATCGGCTTGGAATGTGGTGGATCGGATGGATTCTCTGGGATCTCCGCCAATCCTACTTTGGGGTATATTTCCGACATGCTGATCAGTTTAGGGGGATCGGTTATCCTATCGGAATTCCCGGAACTATGTGGGGTGGAGCAAGAGCTGAGCGATCGTTGCCTGAACGAGGAAATGGCGGAACGGTTCATGCAGTTGATGAAGGTATACAATGCTAAGGCAGAGGCAGATGGTTCAGGTTTCTACATGAACCCTTCACCTGGAAATATCCGTGATGGACTGATCACAGATGCCATAAAATCGGCCGGAGCAGCCAAAAAAGGTGGTACATCGCCGGTGACTGCGGTGGTAGACTATCCAGAATTGGCGAATCAAAAAGGCTTGAATCTTTTATGCACTCCGGGAAATGATGTGGAAAGTACCACGGCAGAAGTTGCAGCAGGTGCCAATGTTGTCCTGTTCACGACCGGATTGGGAACTCCTACTGGAAACCCGATTGCTCCGGTGATCAAGGTATCCTCCAATACCAAGATCTATGAGAAGATGGCGGACATCATCGACCTGAACTGTGGGACGATTATCGACGGGGAGGAAAGTATTGCCGAAGCCGCCCACCGGATCCTGGACTATGTGATACAGGTGGCAAGTGGCGAAATAAAAGCGAAAGCGGTGTTGATGGGTCAGGATGATTTCATTCCTTGGCGTCGTGGAGTTTCGCTTTAATTAGATATTGTAATAAAAATAAAATTAAATAGTTATGTCTAAAATAAAAGACAAAGTAGCGTTGGTAACCGGGGGTGGTAGTGGTATTGGTAGAGCAATTTCGGAATTGTTCGGTGCAGAAGGTGCCCATGTCCATATCTTGGATTTAAATGCCGAAGGAGCCGAAGCAACGAAAGCAGCAATCGAATCTAAAGGAGGGAAATGCGATATTCATATTGGCAATGTTTCGATCCAACAAGAGGTTATTGATATCGTGGCGAAGATCGGGCGAGTGGATATATTAGTGAACAATGCAGGTATCGCCCATGTAGGGGATCTGGAACACTGCGCGGAAGCTGATTTTGATAGGGTTTATCAGGTGAATGTTAAAGGGGCTTATAATGCCTTGTATGCGGTAATTCCAGCTATGAAAGCCAATGGCGGAGGTGCCATCCTCAATTTGGCATCCATTGCAGCCGTAGTAGGCATCAGCGACCGTTTTGCCTATTCCATGAGCAAAGGGGCTATCTTTGCCATGAACCTTTCCGTAGCCCGGGATTATATGGCCTATAACATCCGATCAAATTCGATATCGCCAGCCCGCGTGCATACGCCATTTGTTGATGGCTTCATTGCCAAAAACTACCCCGGACAAGAGGAGGAAATGTTCGATAAACTATCCAAATCCCAGCCCATCGGCCGCATGGGACAACCAGCCGAAATCGCTAAATTGGCTTTGTTCCTATGTTCAGATGACGCCGCCTTCATCACTGGAAATGACTACCCTATAGATGGCGGATTCATTAAGCTGAATAATTGATGGTAGATGATAGATATCAGATTATAGATAATAGAGTTTAGACAATAGACAATTGATTATAGGAAAAGTTATCAGACCATAGGTCTTAATACTAACTACTAACTACTAAATACTAAAAAAACATGAGACTAATAAAATACGGTGAGGCTGGAAAAGAGCAGATAGGTGTACATATCGGGGGTAAGAATTATGATGTTTCTGCATTTGGAGGGGATTATGATGAATCCTTTTTCGCAGAGAATGGTTTGGCACGATTGGAAGAGTTTGTGAAGGCCAATGAAGGAGAGTTGATTGAGTTGCCTGCGGATGTACGTCTGGGGGCTCCATTTGCTAGACCATCGAAAATTGTATGCATTGGCTTGAATTATAGAGACCATGCTGAGGAAACCGGGGCTAAGATTCCGGAAGAACCTATCATCTTTATGAAATCCACCACGGCATTGATCGGCCCGAATGATGAGGTGATGATCCCTAGAAACTCTGTTAAAACCGATTGGGAAGTGGAATTCTGTATCGTGATCGGTAAAAAGGCAAGTTACGTGGAAGAAAGTGAAGCCTTGGATTATGTGGCAGGTTATGTGTTGCACAATGATGTTTCCGAAAGGGAATACCAGTTGGAAAGAGGGGGAACCTGGGATAAGGGTAAAGGTTGTGATACTTTTGCGCCGATGGGTCCATTCATGACCACAGCGGATGAGATTCCGGATATCAATAAGGTGGCACTTTGGTTAAAAGTAAATGACAAGGTGTACCAGAATGGAAATACATCGAACCTGATCTTTAAGGTGCCGGCTTTGGTTTCTTATGTTTCGCAGTTTATGACCTTATTACCTGGGGATGTGATCTCAACAGGTACACCTGCAGGGGTTGGCCTTGGGTTCAATCCAGCGATCTACCTGAAACCTGGGGATGTGATGGAACTGGGAGCAGATTATTTAGGAGTGCAACGCCAAACGGTGGTTGCCTATGAAAGAAAATAAAATGGATAGGTATGAGGATTGATGCACACCAACATTTTTGGTTATATGAGCCGGTAAAGGATGCCTGGATTACTTCAGAGATGGAAGTCATCCAACGGAATTTCCTTCCGAACGATATTGGTCAGACCTTAAAAAACAATGGTTTTGACGGTGTTGTGGCGGTCCAAGCGGATCAAAGCCTCCGGGAGACGGAGTTTTTATTGGAGCTTTCCCAGGTTTATGCATTGATCAAGGGAATTGTAGGTTGGGTAGATCTGCAATCGGAGCAGGTTGAAGAGCAGTTGAACCATTTTAAGCAGTTTCCGAAGGTTAAAGGGTTCAGACATATTGTGGAAGGCGAATCCGATCCGGATTACCTACATAAGGATGCTTTTCTGAGGGGGATTGCCGCATTGACTCAATATGGTTATACCTATGACCTCTTGATCAAGCCTTGGCATTATGAAAGTACCCTGAAATGTGTAGCAGCCAATCCAAAACAAGCATTTATGCTGGATCATATCGCCAAACCTCCGATCAAAAGCCAGGAGTTCAGCGATTGGGCAGCGTTCATTGAAAAATTGGCGGCCCATCCGAATGTACATTGTAAAGTATCAGGACTGGGGACGGAGGCCGATTGGAAACATTGGAAACTGGATCATTTTACCCAGTATATTGCCCATGTGATTCAATGTTTTGGCAAAGATAGGCTGGTTTTTGGATCAGATTGGCCAGTATGTTTATTGGCGGGATCTTTCAAGGATACCATCCATATCGTGTCCGACAAATTAACTGATTTTAGCCCAGAGGAATTGGCTGGTTTCTGGGGAGATAATGCCGTAAAATTCTATGGTTTAACCTAATTGCATATGGATTTAGAATTAAAAGATAAAGTAGTCATAGTTACCGGAGGAGCGAAAGGAATAGGGAAAGGGATTGTGATGGCATTGGCCAAGGAAGGCGCGATTCCAGTGATTGTAGGCAGAAAAGATAAAGATAACGAGGCGGTTAAAGCAGAAGTTGAGGCCTTGGGCGGAAAGGCTTTGGCCGTTCAGGCTGAACTGGGTAGGCCAGAAGAGTGTAGAGCTGCTGTGGATAAGGTCATGGAAGTTTTTGGAAGGATAGATGGTTTGGTTAATAATGCTGGATTAAACGATGGCGTCAGCTTGGCGACCGGAACTTATGAAGATTTTGTGCAATCCCTGCACAATAGTCTGATCCACTATTTTTTGATGGCACAGTATAGCCTTCTTGCTTTGAAGGCCTCCAAAGGAAGTATCCTGAACATCAGCTCCAAGACCGCTGAGACGGGACAAGGAGGGACCTCTGGTTATGCAGCGTCCAACGGAGGTAGGAATGCACTGACCCGGGAGTGGGCGGTAGAATTGCTGAAAGATGAAATCCGAGTAAACGCGATTGTGGTAGCAGAAAGCATGACCCCGCAATACGAAAGTTGGATTCAGACATTGGATAACCCAGAAGAAACGTTGGAAAAGATTACCGATCGGATCCCCTTTCAGAACAGAATGACGACAGTGGAGGAAATTGCGGATATGGCGATATTTCTGTTGTCCAACAGGTCTAGCCATACCACCGGACAATTGATTCATGTGGATGGGGGCTATGTGCATCTGGACAGGGCATTGATCAAGGAATAACAGCTTACATTCGAAGCATTTAACACAGGAACTAAAAATCCTTTGTTGCAAAATCCATAAGAAAACGATCTTATGGATTTTTTTTGTGCTTTAAAATCTTATTCCTAGGTGCTTAGAACTTATTTTTTCAAGAAATTATTGAAAAATGATAAAAAAATATTTTTCTTTTAATCGATTAAGCATTATACTTGTATGAATTATAAACTGATCAATACCGAAATTTTATTTTAATTGTAAGCTGCTGATCCCCTATTTGTTAGCTAATCGCTTAAACGTTTAAACAGAATTTGTTGTTTTAATTTTTGCAAAAACATATTAGCAAAACAAAAAAGGTTTAAATTGAAAAGAAAAATAACCAGTTACCGAAAATCAACTAATCAATAAGATATGAAAATTAAACTTTTGATTGCCTCCTTATTATTCACTGGACTCGTTTATGGTCAGAAGGAGCAGAAATTTAATGGGGTGGATATGAACCTCGGCACCTTGTCCCGTTTATCTGATGCCAAGACCCGTTCCATCAGTCCGGAGAACTTTACCGGAGAGAAAGGAAAAGGGGGGATGGCAGATCCCACAAAACATGCTGGTCAGCCAAATGTGGCCAATGCACACCATGCTTCCCGGGAATTAGGGGTGGGCTGGAAGGTTAATCCCTTTATCACCATTAAACCTGGAGAAACCTTCACCATGGCAGAGATCAACGAATCAGGTGTTATCCAACATATCTGGATGACTCCGACAGGGAATTGGAACCATACCATATTCCGGATCTATTGGGACGGCGAAAGCACGCCATCGGTAGAGTCTCCGGTAGGACCTTTTTTTGGAATGGCCTGGAACCGTTTTGCTCCCTTAAATTCATTGGCCATGACCGTAAATCCGGGAAGCGCCTTCAATTCCTATTGGAAGATGCCTTTCCGCAAAAGTTGTAAGATTACCATGGAGAATATCAGTGCCGATCCGATGAACCTGTATTATCAGATCGATTATGCTTTGACAGAAGTGGATGCTAATGAAGGTTATTTTCATGCACAGTATCGTCGTTCTAACCCGACTACTGGAGCCCTGCATACCATCATTGATGGTATCAAAGGGAAAGGACAGTACGTTGGAACCTATTTGGGAGTCGGTGTGAACAACATAGGCTGGTGGGGAGAAGGCGAGATCAAATTCTTTATGGATGGCGATAAGGATTATGCCACTATCGTAGGTACCGGATTGGAGGATTATTTCTGCGGGTCCTATAATTTTGAGAATAAGGCTACCCGTCAATATCAGGAATACTCCACAGCTTATGCCGGATTACATCAGGTCATCCGTCCGGATGGGCTATATGAATCACAACAACGGTTCGGGATGTATCGCTGGCATATCATGGATCCCGTTCGTTTTGAAGGTGATCTGAAGGTCACCATCCAAGATCTGGGCTGGCGTTCTGAAGGAAGGTATCTGCCACAAAAATCAGATATGATATCCGTGGCCTTCTGGTACCAGTCCGAACCCCATCAGAAATTCCCGAATCTTCCAGTAAAAAATGATCTAGAAGTAAATTAAAAGAGCATGAGACATCCGATAGCAATTGGTATTCTCTTCGGAATAACCGTGTTGGTGGCAGCTTGCCAACAAAAAACAGGAAAAACGACCGAAAATCAGCAAGACAGTATGAAAGTAAGCTATGAAAAAGGAAGCTTTGGCTATGATCTGGATTTCTTGAATAAGTATGATTCCGTCATCTTGTTGCAGAACGAAAGTGGATTGGGACAAATCATTGTTTCCGCGAAATATCAAGCAAAAGTTTTTACTTCCACAGCCAATGGGGCGGAGGGGAAAAGTTTTGGTTGGGTCAATTATAAGGCTTTCGATGCCGAAATAGATCCGCATATGAATGCCTATGGTGGCGAAGACCGCTTATGGTTGGGCCCTGAAGGAGGACCATTTTCTCTGTATTTCAAAAAGGATACGGAGATGGTTTTCGAAAATTGGAAGACTCCAGCTGCGATTGATACCGAAGCCTGGGATCTGGTCGCAGCAGACAGCAAAGAAGTCAACATGGAGAAACGCAGTGTGATAACTAATTATAAAGGTACGCCTTTGGATATCAAGCTGCAACGCAAGGTGCGGATATTGGAAAATGCCGAGGTTGAAAAGGAATTAGGCATCAGTTTGAGCCCAGGTTTGAAATCGGTTGCTTTTACTACCCAAAATACCATTAGCAATGTAGGCTCAGCCGCTTGGACAAAAGAAACCGGAGCTCCCTGCCTTTGGAACCTGGATATGTTCAACCCGTCTGATTCAACGGTGATCCTCATTCCTTATCAGGAAAACGCCAGCGGAAAGGTTGCTACGACCGATTATTTTGGGGAGATTCCAACCGACAGAATCGTCTATAAACAAGGGGTATTGTTCTTTAAGGCGGATGGAAAATCCCGTGGTAAATTAGGACTTACGGCACAGCGCGCTAAGCAGATTGCCGGAAGTTACGACCTGGAAAGTGGCGTGTTGACCATTACCAAATACAGTTTAGATCCTTCAAAAACCTACTTAAACCAGGAATGGACTACCAAAAAAGATCCATTTGTGGGCGATGCTGTCAATGCCTACAACGATGGGCCATTAGCAGATGGCGGTCAGATGGGACCATTCTATGAGATCGAAAGTGTTTCTCCTGCAGCATTTTTAAAGCCGAACGAAAGCCTCACGCATCAGCATGCCGTTTACCACTTTATGGGTGACAAAAAGGAGATCAATCAATTGATCAAAAGTTTATTCCAGATAGAAATCAACGATATCCGTACAGCCTTCAAAAATTAATACATATGAACAATTATCCTAAAATCGGAATCCGTCCAATCATTGATGGTCGCTGGGGAGGAATCAGGGAGTCTTTGGAGGAAACAACCATGAATATGGCGAAAGCCGTCGCACAGTTATTTGAACAAGAATTAAAGTATTTAGACGGGACACGCGTATCCTGCGTCATCGCTGATACTTGTATCGGTGGGGTGAAAGAAGCAGCGGATTGCCAGGAGAAATTCGATAGGGAACAGGTCGGCGTTTCACTTTCTGTAACCCCATGCTGGTGTTATGGCTCCGAAACAATGGACATGGACCCTTTACGTCCCAAAGCGATTTGGGGCTTTAATGGCACAGAACGTCCAGGTGCGGTATATCTGGCTGCAACCGTTGCGGCACATAACCAGAAAGGCCTGCCTGTTTTCAGTATTTATGGACATGATGTACAAGACCTTGGGGATACAAGCATCCCCGATGATGTGAGAGAAAAATTATTGGCATTTGCCAAAGCCGGGCTTGCTGTAGCCTTTTTAAGAGGCAAAAGTTACCTTTCCATTGGTTCGGTATCAATGGGGATTGTCGGTTCCATCGTCAATGCGGAATTCTTTCAGGAATACCTGGGAATGCGCAATGAATATGTGGATTCGACGGAAGTTCTCCGCAGGATACAACTGGGAATATACGATGAACAAGAATTTGAAAGAGCCATTGCTTGGACCAAGGAACATTGCCAAGAAGGCGAGGATTTCAATCAAACACATAAGGTAAAAAGCCGCCAGGAAAAGGATGAGGACTGGGAGTTTGTGGTCAAAATGACCATGATCATCCGAGACCTCATGCAAGGGAATCCAAAATTGGCGGAAATGGGCCATGCCGAGGAGGCGATGGGGCATCATGCATATATTTCCGGTTTCCAAGGTCAACGGCAATGGACAGACTTCCTGCCGAATGGCGATTTCTCGGAAGCCATGCTGACCTCTTCCTTCGATTGGAACGGTATCCGCGCACCGTATATGGTCGCTACGGAGAACGATTCCTTGAATGGAGTTTCCATGGCCTTTAATCATCTACTCACCAATACCGCCCAGATTTTTGCTGATGTAAGGACCTACTGGAGCCCAACTGCCGTCGAGCGGGTAAGCGGATGGCAACCGGAAGGAAGAGCAAAAGATGGCTTTATCCACCTGATCAATTCAGGTGCAGCTACCTTGGATGGTTCTGGACGTCAGTCAAAAGATGGGCAAGCAGCCATTAAACCCTATTGGGAAATCTCGCAGCAAGAGGTGCAAGATTGCCTGGATGCCACAACCTGGTATCCTGCAAATCGGGATTACTTCCGCGGTGGTGGTTATTCCTCCAACTTTTTAAGCAAAGGCGGTATGCCGGTGACCATGTGCCGGGTTAACCTGATCAAAGGTTTAGGCCCAAGCTTACAACTGGCCGAAGGGTGGACCATAGACCTTCCAGATGAAGTACATCAATTATTAAACGATAGGACAGATAAAACTTGGCCTACCACCTGGTTTGTCCCTCGTACCATGGGGCAAGGGGCTTTCCGTGACGTATATTCTGTGATGGCCAATTGGGGATCCAATCATGGCGCCATCAGCTATGGACATATCGGTGCAGACCTGATTACCATGGCATCCATTCTCCGTATTCCGGTTTGTATGCACAATGTTGCGGAAGATAAAATATTTAGACCAGCTACCTGGGCAGCATATGGAATGGATTCAGAAGGATCCGATTACCGCGCTTGCCAAGCCTTTGGACCATTATACCGTTAAGCAACATGGAAACTAAAAAGAAATTATTTACAGACGATCAGGGTAATCGACTACTTATACCTTTCCTGTTCATATGCAGTTTGTTCCTGCTATGGGGTTTTGCCCATGGATTTTTGGATGTATTGGATAAACATTTCCAAGACCTGCTTCATGTGTCTAAGGCACAGTCGGGTTTTGTACAGTTTTCCCTTTACATCGGTTATTTAGCCATGGCCATCCCTGCGGGATTATTCATCAAACGCTATGGATACCAAAAGGGGATAATCTTTGGGCTGGTATTATTTGCACTAGGAGCTTTTATGTTCTATCCAGCAGCAAAATTAGCAGCCTTTATCCCTTTTTTAACCGCCTTATTTGTTATTGCCTGTGGTTTGGCGTTTTTGGAAACAGCCGCTAATCCCTATTCCATTGTTCTGGGCTCGAAGGAAGGTGCCGCCAGAAGGATCAATATTTCCCAATCATTTAATGGATTGGGATGGATCTTAGGCCCGCTCATTGGTGGTTTAATGATCTTTGGCACTGAAGCAGAAGGGGAACATGATAAATTTGACTCTCTGGTAACCCCATATTTGGCCATAGGTTGTATTGTGGTGGTCGTCGCTTTGGTCTTTCTGGTCATCAAGCTGCCCGAAATAAAAGAGAAAAAAGAGGGCGGCGAAATGGAGGAGAACCCGCCGATGCGTCGACTTCTCAAACATCCGGTTTTTATTTTTGCAGTCATCGCGCAATTCCTTTACGTGGCAGCACAAACGGGAACAAATTCCTTTTTTATCAATTATGTGATTGATGCGATCCACGATCTACGAACGCCAATAGCCGGAATTATGGAACATCTGGGTTACTTTGGGGAATTTTTTATGCCCAAGAACAACGAACAGGCAGCTTCCCTGATCCTCGCAATAGGGGGAATGGGTGCCTTCTGGATTGGTCGATTAACTGGATCTTATCTGATGAAATTTGTAGCACCACAACGATTGCTTGCCATTTATGCGGTAGTCAATATCATCCTTAACATATTGGTATTTATGAACCTGGGCTGGCTTTCGGTAATTGCTTTGTTCAGCACCTACTTTTTCATGTCCATTATGTTCCCGACCATATTTGCTTTGGGGATCTCCAATTTGGGGACTTTAACCAAAAAAGGTTCCTCCTTTTTGGTCATGGCGGTTGCCGGAGGGGCATTTTGTCCACCCATCATGGGGCTGATCGCAGATCATAGTACCATGGCGAGGGGTTTTATCATTCCGGTGCTGTGCTATGTGGTCATTGCTGCATTTGCTATCTGGGGAGTTAGGAAGATAGAAGGAAAGTTAGACATGTCGAACCCAACACATTAAAAAGCTATGGAGAAGGGGTATGTTATAGGCGTAGATTTCGGGACCGATTCGGTTCGTGCCATTCTGGTAGAAGCGGAGACTGGAAAGGAGATAGGTGCTCATGTTTCCTTGTTTAAGCGATGGCGGGAAGGAAAATATTGTCAACCGAACAAACATCAGTTTCGCCAGCATCCATTGGATTATATCGAATCTTTGGAAGCCTGTCTGATGGGATGTTTGGGGGGACAGCCACAAGCGGTAAAAGACGCTGTATTGGCGATTTCTATTGATGCGACGGGCTCAAGTCCTGTGGCTGTAGATGAAAAAGGAATACCCTTAGCCCTACATCCGGAATTCGCGGAAAATCCAAACGCCATGTTTTTCTTATGGAAGGACCATTCGGCCATTTCGGAGGCTATGGAAATCAATGAGAAAGCGAAGTTATTTGAAAAAGATTATTTAAGCCATGTTGGCGGAATGTATTCGGCAGAATGGTTCTGGTCAAAATTATTGCACGTTTTACGTCAGGATAGGGAAGTGGCAGAAGCCTGTTTTTCATGGGTGGAACAGAGCGATTGGCTTCCCTATTTTTTGACCGGGACCCAAGATGCCAACCGCATGAAACGAAATGTATGTGCGGCAGGGCATAAAGGCTTATGGGCAAAGGCCTTTGGAGGATTTCCGCCCTTGGCATTTTTCGAACATATAGACCCAGCATTAACCCGGATTTACCAAAGCTTACCGAAGGATTTATATTCTGCGGATGAAATTGCTGGCCAACTTTCCAAGGAATGGGCTGATAAATTGGGTTTATCCAGCTCTGTGAAGGTGGGAGTAGGCGCCATTGATGCCCATGTAGGTGCTATCGGTGCTGAAATTCAGCCGGGCGTGCTCTGTAAAGTGATGGGAACTTCCACTTGCGATATGTTGGTGATTTCCCAGGAAGAATTGGATGGGAAATTGGTCAAAGGGATCTGTGGACAGGTAGAAGGATCGATCGTTCCGGGACTTGTAGGGCTGGAAGCTGGGCAATCTGCTTTTGGAGATGTGTTCAGCTGGTACAGAGACTTGCTCCTATTTTCGGTCAACGAATTGGATCTGGATGAAAACATTGCAGAAACATGGAAAGATCAGATATTACAGCGATTGGCTGAAAAGGCCGAAAGCCGACCGGTAGAACTTCATAATCCCATTTCGCTGGATTGGTTCAATGGGCGAAGAACACCTTACGTGGATCCACATGCCAAAGGGGCTATGGTAGATCTACATTTAGGTTCGGATGCGGTGAGTTTGTTCCAGAGTTTGGTGGAAGCCACCTGTTTCGGATCGCGCGCCATAGTGGATGATATGGAAAAACAGGGAGTAGAAATAAATTCGGTGACCGCCATTGGCGGTATAGCCAAAAAATCCAGCTATGTGATGCAGACCTTGGCCAATGTATTGCAAAGGCCCATTCAGGTGCATCAATCGTTGGAAACCTGCGCCTTAGGGGCCTGCATGTTAGCGGCTACCCTTGCCGGGATCCATCAGAATCTTCAAGAAGCCATGGAGAAGATGGGATTGGGATTTGAGAAAACATTTCTACCCGATGAATCCTTAAAAACAATTTACGAAGATAGGTATCAACGCTATCAACAGATTGGAAATGAACTATACAACAGAAATAGACCTATATAAACAGTTTAAAACAAAAAAAACCATATGACAGCTAGGCTCTCATATGGCTGATGAAAATTATCAATTTATTAATCATTAAATAAAAGATAGGTTCGGTCTGGACAATCTTGCCTATCGATTATTAATAACCAATTTCTAATATATGGAAAAAAGATCTCGCTTGTCTTTTCAGTTGCGTGTTTTTCTCCTTTTCTCGATTCTTTTAAGTAATAGTGGAAATTGTTTTTCGTTCGGAAAACATATCGCTTCGATCTCCACCAATTACCAGCAGCAATCTTGGGTTTTGAATGGACTGGTTACCAATGAGAAAGGTGAACCCTTAGTTGGTGCTAGTGTGCTGGTCAAAGGCACAAATCGTGGGACAAAAACAGATAATGAAGGCAAGTTTATCCTCGAAATTACAGCTGAAACAGAACAGCTGATGGTCTCCTACCTGAGTTATACCAGTCAGGAAATAACCGTAGGAAGCCGTAGAACCATCACCATCAAGATGGAACCCAATCTAAAGGAACAGCAGGTGAACGAGGTGGTGGTCGTTGGGTTTGGAACACAGAAGAAAATCACGGTTACTGGTGCTATTTCGGAAGTTCCCGTTCAGAATATCCAACGGATATCCACACCCTCCTTATCGAATTCTTTAGCGGGCAGTATGCCAGGTATTGTTACCCGACAGAGCTCCGGAGAACCGGGGTATGATGGTGCCGCCATCTTCATCCGAGGTTTTGGAACCTGGGAAAACCGTTCGCCACTGATTTTGGTTGATGGGGTAGAACGTGACCTCAACAATATCAATACCCAAGAAATTGAAAGTTTCTCCATTTTAAAGGATGCTTCCGCAACAGCGGTCTATGGTGTCCGTGGAGCAAATGGAGTTATCCTGATCACCACAAAAAGAGGGAAATTAGGAAAACCTTCGGTGGTATTCCGTACGGAGAATGCCCTGCTTACTGCTCAACGCCTACCGAAATACATCGATGGTCCACAATATGCCGGGTTGATCAATGAAGCCCAATTGAATGAAGGGAAGAATCCGATCTATTCGCAATTGGAACTGGAGGCATTTGCCGATGGTAGAAACCCCTATCTATACCCTAATGTAGATTGGGTAAATACCATCTTAAAAGAAAATACCTTCCAGACCATCAATAACTTAGCGGTTACCGGTGGTAGTGAAATCATCCAATATTATACCAATGTGGGATACACCGTACAGAACGGTATCTACAAACAGGATCCGGATAATTTCTGGAACAATAATGCCCAGATGCAGCGCTATAATTTTAGATCCAATGTGGATATCAAGTTATCAGAATCCATTGCTTTGCAACTGGGGCTTGGGGGAATCATCCAACGGGGTAATTACCCAGGAAGATCCGCGCCGGATATTTTCAGGGCCTTGAAAATAACCAGCCCGATCAACTTCCCGATCACCAATCCGGATGGGTCGATCGCCGGCGGACAGACTTCCTATCTCCAAGAAAATCCTTATGGATTGGTGGTGCGGTCGGGTTATAGTACACAGGATAGAAATACCCTGCAGGGAACATTTGGTGGTAAATGGGATCTTTCCAAACTACTGACTCAAGGCTTGTCCCTGCGCGGACTATTTTCCTATGACCATTATTACCAAGGATGGAACGATCGTTTCAAGCCGTATAGAATCCGACAATATCTGGGATTAGGCACCAATGGGGAAGAATTATACCGAAACCCGGATATTCGTGAAGAAGGTGCTATGGGTTATGGATCAGGTAGTTCCTCGAATAGGGCATATTACTCTGAAGCCAGTCTGAACTATAACCGTTCCTTTCAAGAGGCGCATAATGTAACGGCCATGTTCCTATACAACCAACGGGATTATGTACACCTAACGGCAGGGACCAGTTTGGCGAACCTTCCATTTCGCCGTAGAGGTTTTGCCGGACGTTTGACCTATGATTACAAGATGCGTTATCTCTTGGAGCTGAATGCAGGGTATAATGGATCGGAGAACTTTCCGAAAGGAAAGCGTTATGGATTTTTCCCGTCCGTAGCCGCAGGTTGGGTGCTCAGCAATGAACCTTTCTGGAACAGTGAAGTCATCAACCACCTGAAGATCCGTGGGTCTTATGGACAGGTCGGAAACGATCAGATTGGTGGTCGTCGATTCTTATTCCTGACCAACATTATTCGTGGTGGACAGGATTATCCTTTTGGCGAACAACAGACCTGGTTGGCCGGCTATAATGAAGATCAGATCGGAAATGAAAATGTAACCTGGGAAGTTGCGAATAAAGCCAACCTAGGCTTGGATCTCCAGTTGTTTAATGGAAAAATAAACCTTCAGGTAGATGGTTTCCGGGAAAATAGGCAGGATATCCTATTGCAGCGTGGGGTGATCCCACGAGTGGCTGGTTATTATCCTTGGGTAATTCCTTATGCGAATTTAGGAAAGGCCAAGAACTACGGTATTGATGGATTATTGGAGGTGAAGCATACGACCCAGGCAGGGTTCTACTATAATTTCAGGGGAACCATGACCTATGCAAAAAGTATCCGGGTCAAGGATGATCTTCCGAATTACCTATACCCTTACCAAAATCCCATCGGGCATTTAATTGATCAGCCATTTGGATACATCTCCATGGGAATTTTCCAAACACAGGATGAAATCGATAATAGCCCTAGACAAACGTTCATCGAAAATGTGCAGCCTGGGGATATTAAATACATGGATGTAAATGGCGACGGTGTGATTGATATCTTCGATCGTGTTGCGATAGGATACCCAAGGACTCCACAATTTATTTATGGAGCTAACTTTACGGTGGCCTATAAAGGAGCGGAGTTAAGCCTCTTTTTTCAAGGGACTTCCAAAACCTCCATTTTTATCGATGGCCCTTCCATGTATCCCTTCCAGATGGGTTTAGGTACCTACAATATCCTACAGGAATATTATGATAATCGTTGGACCACAGAAAATCCCAACGGCAAATACCCTAGGGTATCGAGCATGGATAACCTGAACAATAACCAGACATCCACACATTTCCTTCAAGATGCCAGTTTCATTCGGTTGAAGAGTGCAGAGATTGCCTATTCTTTTGCGCCCGAGTCCTTGAAGAGAATCGGTTTGAATGGGATCCGGGTATTCTCTAATGGAACGAACCTGATTACTTGGGATAAGATCAAGATCATCGATCCGGAAGCAAATTATGGTACTCCGGGATATCCGCTGCAAAGGATCGTGAATTTTGGTGCACAATTGACTTTTTAAACCTAAATGAACTAGTCATGAAAAAAAGAAATTTAATCTTCAAAATACTGATAGCTGGAGCCTGCTTACTATCCTGCGAGCGTGATTTCCTGGAAAAACAGCCGGATGAAAACCTCGATATCGATAAGGTGTTTTCCGAAAGGCAGTTTGCAGAAGGCTTCCTCTCTTCCGTATACCATAATATGCCGCCCATGCTGGAGATTTCCCGTTGGGAGGAAAGAAACCCATTTACCGGTGCCAGCGATGAAATGGAGATCACCTGGACAGGAGCCTATTCGCATCTGCTGAATTCCGGGGCTTGGAGCCCTGCCGATTTTCATCCCGATGTATGGGGTTTTATGTATGAAGGTATCCGGAAGACCAACATCTTCCTGGAAAATATAGATCGAGTTCCGATGGATGAACGGGATAAAGAAGTTTGGAAAGGAGAGGCTATATTTTTAAGGGCCTACTACCATTTTAATATTATGAAAATGTATGGCGCTGTTCCTATCGTGGATCGCACCATCAAATTGGATGAGGATTTTAGTAAGATCAGAAGAAATCCAGTGGATAAGGTTGCCGAATTTATTGCGGCGGAATGCGATAAAGCGATCGCCATTTTGGATTGGAATGTGGAACCCATAGATTATGGACGGATCACCAAAGCTGCAGCAATGGGCCTTAAATCAAGGGTATTGCTGTATATGGCGAGTCCTTTATTCAATGGGAATCCCGATTATCGGAATTTGAAGAACGATGATGGAACCCGTTTGTTTCCGGATTACGATGCCAACCGATGGGCACAGGCAGCTGCAGCAGCAAAAGCCTGTATCGATGGAGCTGAACAGAATGGTTATGGCTTATATTATTCTCCAACGAATGACCCGATGGATAACTACCAAAAGGTATTTACGATAAGAAATAATAGGGAAGTTTTATTGGCTCGGAACAATGGTGTCAAACAGCATTTTGAACGTTGTGCTAATCCCACCTCCTATGGTGGATATTCCATTTATTGTCCAACCCAAGGCTTAGTGGATGCCTATGAAATGAACAATGGCGAGAAACCGATCAGCGGTTACAATTCAGATGGTTCGCCTATTATCAACCCCCAATCCGGTTATCGCGAAGATGGATTTGTAGCAGCAAAACATCCTAAGGATTATTACCCCGCAGGAGTTAGCAATATGTACATCAATCGTGATCCACGTTTTTATGCTTCCATAACCTTTGCCGGTTCGCGTTGGAAAAATGCGGAGGTTCAGTTTTGGTTCACGGGTAAGGATGGACGTGAAAAGGCAGGTTCAGACTATTGTATTTCGGGCTATCTGATGCGCAAAATGGTGAACCATACCAGTAACATCCCTCAGAATCAATTTGGATTGAATACCTGGGTGGAAATCCGTCTGGCTGAAATCTATCTGAATTATGCCGAAGCATTGAATGAATCCCAAGGTCCTGTAGCCGATGTGTACAAATACCTCAACCTAATCCGGACACGTTCGGGCATGCCTGATCTTCCTGCCGGATTGAGTAAGGAAAGCATGCGCGAACGGATACAACAGGAAAGAAGGGTAGAGATGGCCTTTGAGGCGCAACGTTATTTTGATGTGAGACGTTGGAAAATTGCCAGATCGTATGATTCTGGACCCATCTACGGCATGAACATCATGGCCGGTACCCACCTAAAAGATCCTGCTTATTATAAAAGAACGGTGATCGAAAGAAGGGTATTTACCTCACCAAAACATTATCTATGGCCAATTCAGATCGGGGAGATCGAAAAGAATCCATATATGGTGCAGAACGTAGGCTGGTAAGCTATAAATGATATTATTATGAAAAGTAAGATAAATTATATACTCGGATTGCTTTTGATCGTAATGATGTTTTCCTGTAGCAAGGTGATCATTTACGAAACAACAGCAGAAGAAGATGCGCTTTATGGAAAATTGTACATTCCGAAAGCGGAAAGAGGAGTGGTTCAACAGGCTGTTAGCCCTAGTGGTGAGCCTATAGACCTCGATTTCAATGTGTATTTAGGTGGGCCAAAGGATGCTGGGCAGGATATCCAAATCACGGCGGCGGCAGATGCCTCCTTGCTGGATTCTTTCAACAGGGCTAATGGTACTAATTATGAATTGCTCCCCGCTTCCAATTACCAATTGACAGGCAGTAATTTATTGATTACAGCTGGCCAAAGGATGAGCAATAAATTACAGGTTCAGATCAAACCGGATGCGAACCTGCAATTGTTCAAATCTTATTTGTTGCCCATCACGATCCAATCGCAGTCTTCTGGAATTGCTACCAACCAAAAATTCCAAACGATTTATTATGTTATTCAGGTGAGTTATCCACGTGGAGAGGTACCAAGGGATAAGGTATTGAGTTTGGGCGCCAATTGGGGATTGTTTATTGGTCCAGGTTCACGCGGTAGTCTATTGCTTAAAAAGAATAACCACGATATCATGTCCTATGTTCCAGATCAGGCAGGAGTCTTCAGCGATCCGCCTAAAGTGGTCGGGGTATTCTGGGATGCTTCGGAATCCTGGTATTTGATAGACGATCAATCCATTGTTTTTAGAAATCATCCTTATTGGGCAGGATTATTTAGTTTCAGGATCAATGCGGATTATACCATGGCACAAGCCAATCCTTTCTGGTTGGGCGATTTTTGGAATAAATGGACTTTGGTCCCATTCAAGAATTACCTGTTGACCGTAGATGCCAATGGAATCATGAATAGACAACCTGTCTTGAGCAATGTTTCTGCAGCAAAAACAGAAGTGGCTACTGGCTTCAAGGGTTACAAACAACTGATGGCCTTTAAGGATGAATTATTGGCCTTGGAAAGTAATGGGAAACTGTGGGCTTATAGCATGTCGGAATTGGCTGTGCCTTCCAATAGGCGATTGATCGGTGAAGGGTTTGATATGTACCAGAAAATCATGGTGCTAAAAGGGGATCTCGTTGGTTTGGATGCAGCAGGTGATATCTATCGCTATAAGGATTTTAGAACAGATGGTTTTTACCCTTTAAAATAATTGGAAGATGAAGTTTAAATATAATATATGGGGAATCTTTTTGCTGTTGCAGCTAGCTTGCAACAAAGCAGAAAATATAGCGCCGGTAGTATTGGATCTTCAGGTAGATGTGGAAGATCAGATCCAAAAGCTAAGCTATGTCAAAAACCTAGTGGAATTCAAAGAAACAGCTGTTCTTGATGGACTGAAGTTATATTCGGTCAACATACAGAACCAAACCGATGCGCCGCTAGCATTTCATCTAATAGCGATGGATCGCGCTAAGGCAAATCTAAAATTAAAGACCATTTCCTTGACCAAGGATTCCTCGGATTATGAATTAGGTACGGTGAAGGAAATGGCGACACAATCGCCCTACGCATCCAAGATACAGTTTGCTGTAAATGGGGATTTTTTCTACTGGAAGGGGAACCCTTGGGGACCTTTTGTACAGGAGGGAAAGATCATTCATGATAAGTTTTTTGATACCTGGCATAGCTTCTTTGCGGTTAAGAAAACAGGCGAGTTTCTGATTGGAGGGAACCTGAATTATACAAAATTGAAGGATTCTATTTCGGAGGGGATTGGAGGTGTGGAAAAATTAATGAGCGATTATGCCATGGTCAGTCATGCCAATTCGGAAAGACATCCACGTACATCCTTGGGCTTTAATGCCGAGAAATTCTATCTCTTGGTGGTGGATGGCCGAAAGGCGGAACATTCCATCGGCATGAGTTTCCGGGAAATGTCTGAATTGTTCTTCAGCCTGAAGGTTCAGCATGCGCTGAATCTGGATGGTGGGGGTTCCAGTACCTTGATTCAAAAGGAAGGGACTGGTTTTCGGGAGATCAATGTGTATTCGGATGCCGAACCGCGAAAAGTTGCCAATGGTTTAGCTATTGTCGTGGATTAATTGCTTAAATTGTTTCAACATTAACCAATTGACCAAGTTTCAGAAATTATGAGAAGTCCAGTCTATTTACTGACCAGTATATGGATGTTTTTGCTGCTAGGGATTGTCCAAGCCTCTCCTTATGGAGAGAAAGGTTTTCACTTTGTGGCGGAAGATTCGATCAGCATGGATATTCCGAAGGATCTTATACCGTATATCCAATCGATAAGCTACTTTGCTCCGCAGGGGTTTAAACCAGAAGGAGAAATCCGGAAGATGGGCAAGGGGGTTTATTACATTGCTTTTGAGTGGGATTGTGCTAACGATCTATCTCTGGCTTTCTGGGAGGTACAGATCAGGCCAATGTTTATGCCTTTATTCCATTGGGCACCTCATCTGACGCCTACGGATAACCATATCATGCCGCAGCATGTTTTTCGCTCACCGGCCATGATCAATACGAGTGAGGATAGGTTCTTGGCCATCGTTCCAGATCTGGATCTGCTGCAGCATCAGGATAAAGCACCTTGGTTTATGGATATGGATGCCATGAAGAATCTACTTTCCCTAGGTTTTTCTGCATCTAAGATTACAGATCATGTGCTGTATGAAAAACTGGGGAAAACGAATTTTCCGAAAGGGAAAAATCAATTGGCAGCTTATATCCTGATCTCCGAAGAGGAAGAGGATATCCGAAACCCCTTTGCGAAAGTGAACCAGTTCTTATGGCAAAAATGGGGGGAGAAAGCGAATGAGAAGAACAAAGCCTTGCTAAAGTCGGATTTAGATACTTATGTGCAGCATACCTATAATTGGGCATTCAAAAATTGGAAGGATGCGGTTTGGCAGGAGTTTGATCTCCATGGGAAAAGGGTCGGAGCCCCCACTTTTATTGTCAATGTAACCCAAAGTCCCAATTACAAGGGCGAGATCAATGAGCGGGAATTTCGATCCATCTGGAACCAGGCCTGGTTTAACTCATTCCGTTCCGCATCTGGATTGATGCGTTATGCCTTGAGAACCCATAATGATTCCTTGAAGGGGTATGCCTTAAAAACCAAAGAGTTGGCTTTGGCATTTCCTCAGCAAGATGGATTTTTTCCTGGTTTGATTGCTACCGAAATGGAGTCTCGTGAAATAGCCGGAAAGAGTTATTGGCGGTCCAAAGGCTGGCAACATTATTATTACGGCAATTCGGATAGAAATCCTTTTGGAAAAGCGGCAAAGGAAGCGCCATTCCATGTCCTCGATATGAGTTTTACGGCCTTTCTTATGTTGGAGTGGTATCAGGATTTGGAAAAGGATGAAAGGTTATTGGACTTTGCCCGAAATTATGGGGAAGGCTTGTTGAAGATCCAACGAGAGGATGGTTTTTTCCCTGCCTGGATCGATGTACAAACGCATCAGGACCTGCAGGTCCTCAGCAAGAGTCCAGAATCGGCCATGTCCGTGACCTTTTTACTGAAACTATCTGAAATCACGAAGGAAGAAAAGTTCAAGAATGCCGCATGGCGCGCATTAAAAGCCGTTGATCAATTATGTTTGGCGCATGGACAATGGGAGGATTTCGAGACCTATTGGTCCTGTAGTAGGTTTGGATCGGTGGATTTGGTCGGGCGGAAGGTCATTCGGAATAATATGTACAAACAGAATACCTTGAGTATGTATTATTTAGCCCAGGCCCATTTTCAGGCGTACAGGATAAGCAGGGATGAGACTCATCTACGATTAGGAGAGCGTGTGATGGATGAACTATTGATGTGGCAAGCGGTTTGGCAGCCGGGATTCATCCATATTCCTGCTGTTGGCGGTTTTGGGGTGATGAATGCGGATGCCGAATGGAATGATTCGCGACAGAGTTTATTCGCCGAGCTCATTCTTCAATATGGGAAGGCCTTGAAAAGAAAGGATTACATGCAGCGGGGGATAGCGGCCTTACGGGCATCTTTTGTACTGATGTATTGCCCGGAAAATGCCCTTAGCAAAGTGCAATGGGAAAAAAGATGGCCTTTTATGAATGAACGGGATTATGGTTTTATGATGGAAAATTATGGTCATGATGGGCATACCTCGGCTGAGGGCATTGGAATTGGGGAATTTACCATCTACGACTGGGGAAATGGGGCAGCTTCGGAGGCCTATAACCGAATACTGGATAATTGGGGGGATCAAATCTTCCGGAAGTATTAACAAGTGTTTATTTTAATTTATCTTTATAACATGGCTAAGAAAGTTTCATTAAAGGATATTGCACAGCATTTGGGTGTTTCAACTGCCTTGGTATCCTATGTGATCAGTGGCAATGAGGAAAAGGGAAGAGTGGGCAAAGAAACAGCCATGCGCATCAAGCAGGCCGCTTTGGAATTGAATTACAAACCCAATCACATCGCCCAGAGCTTAAAATCAGGAAAAACAAATACCATTGGATTGATCGTTGCCGATATTTCCAATCCATTTTTTGCTTCCATTGCACGAGGGGTGGAGGATGAATCCAGCCAATTTGGGTTGACCACCATTATGGGAAGCTCTGATGAGAGCCCTGAAAAGCTCAAGAAATTAGTCGATGTGTTCATTAAAAGGCAGGTAGATGGTTTTATCATCTCTCCACCGGAAAATTCGGAGGAAACTATTGAATATATCATGTCCTTGGGCATACCACTGTGCTTGATTGATAGGCATTTTAAACATATCCATAGCAGCTATGTCATCACGGATAATTACCAATCGATGTTCGCAGGGGTAAAGAACCTGATTGAAAAAGGTTTTAAACATCTTTCGTTGATCAGTTACAATACCCAACTTCAACATATGATCGATAGGAAGGCTGGATTTAAAGATGCAGCAAAAGATATGGTAACCGATGTTTTTGAAATTGATTATGCAAATCAACATCAGGAACTGAAATCGGTGGTATATGAAATCCTGGATGGACAAAAGACGGATGTGATGGTGTTTGCCACCAACACCTTGTCGGTTGCAGGATTGAAAATATTGACCCAGAGAGGGGTTCAGATTCCAAAGGATTTAGAAGTCTTGTGTTTTGATGCCAGTGAAGTGTATGATTTTTTCTATCATCCCATCAGTCATGTGAAACAGCCTACCGATGTATTGGCAAAAGAAAGCGTTCGGATATTAGTGAATCAGATGAAGGATATTGAACGGAAGGAAGGGCTGGTATTCAACTCTAATTTGGTCAGTTACTAAGGAAAACTTTTCCTAAGGAAAGTCCTGCCCAAACCGCCAATAAACCTAAAGCCACACATAAAACCGTGTAGAGGATAGCGTATCCGATCTGTTGGTTTTGGATCAGGTTGATGTTCTCGGCTGCAAAAGTGGAAAAGGTGGTATAGCCACCACAGAAACCGGTGATCAATAGGAGTTTCCATTCATTATTTAGCCATTGCTGTCTATCCGATAGACCGATCAACAAGCCAATAAGTAGACATCCGGTAATATTGATAAGCAGGGTTCCCATAGGAATATGCGAAGGGTAATTCTTGCTGATAAATTGTGCACCAAAATACCGCATTATACTGCCGATTCCACCGCCTAAAGCTATTATTAAAACATCTTTCATCCTTCCAAGTATATGATGGACCAATTTAGGAATATCTTTTTAGATTCACTATGGAAGAAATGTCTAAGCAAGTTGTAAGTGAGTTGTAAGTGACTAAAGGCACTTACAACTCACTTACATCTCACTTAGACCTCACTTAGATGAAGAATCAAACTTGGATTCCGGTAGATTTAAAATATTTCAACAAGCTAAGAACAGTTTTCTTATTTTTTCCAATAAAAATGATTGTTTCTTAAATTTTTGACAATAAAAAGTGTAACAATAACTTTTAAGAGAAAAAAGTTCACTTTATGTTTAATCCTATGCTAATAGGATAAAAAAAAATCTTAGATTTGTTAAACTTAGTTATGAATTTTAACACCAGACTTTTAAACCATTTGAATTAAATTTTCTCTCTAGTATGGAATCGATTAAAAACATGGAGGTGAAAACACCTATCGAATTTACTGCCCCAGCGGGTGGGTCAGGATCATTTTATGTACAAGAAGATATCCTTGAACAATTTTATAGCCACTATCACCGGCATAAAGAAATTCAGATTTCATACATTGTTAGGGGTAGGGGTTCCGTGGTGATCGGGAATTTAATCCAACCGTTTGTAAAGGATGAGATTTATATCCTGAAGGCGAATGATCCACATGTTTTTATTAAAGAGAATGATTCCATAGAATTAATCCATGTTGTTCATCTATTCGTTGGGTTTGAAAAATTAAGATCCCTGTTCGAAATGTCGGAACTTCGTTCCATTCGCGATTTCTTCAAGAACTTGGATTCTTCCAAAAAATTAAGCCCTAAGCATAGTCTGGAGATTAAAGAAGTGTTCCTGGATTTATTTAGATCCCAAAATATCAGCAAACTCAAAAAGGTATTTACCGTATTTGATTTCCTTTTTACCCAGGAATCGAATATGATTTCCCTATACTCTGGATTGCAGGATTCCAATTTCAACGACCGGGTCGGTATCCGAATCAATGAGGTGTTAAGATATACCCTGGAAAATTATGCGAAGGATATTACCATTGATGAGATTGCGAAGTTAATCCACATGACCCCTTCGGCCTTTTGTAAGTATTTCAAGAAACACACCATGAAAACCTATGTTACTTTCTTGAACGAGATACGGATAGAAAAGGCTTGCCAATTATTGGTCAACCATTCTACGGAGAATATATCGGAAGTGGCCTATCTTTGTGGTTTTAATACCGTAGTTCATTTTAATAGGGTATTTAAACATATCATTGGATGTTCGCCAACAGATTTTACGTATAAAAGAAGCGTTCCTTTAAAGGAAGTGTATCGTTAAATTTAAAAGAAATATATCCCTAAATTCCCAATATTTTAGTTTAATAGCTTATTTAAAAAAAAATAAACCATTTCTTTGGAAATTGGACTGGTTTTTGCTATATTATTGCCGTAACAATAAAAGAAAGGAAATAATATGATTAAAAAAGAGAAGAAGAAAAAACAAACCCTAGTCAGAAACCCATATTTATATTATGTAACGAATTGGGGTTTTGTCGGAGATCAATCCAAACCAAATCCTAGAAGTGTTAACAATAAAAGTTAACCTTCTAAAAAACAAAAATCAATAATTAAAATTTAGATGTGCTTTTTTAACGAAAAGCATTTTGTGTTTATAGGGGGTTAGGTTTTTACCAATTCTATCATTCATCCATTAAAAACTGAACGAAGCTACTCGCTTTGGATGATCTAACTTGTAACTTTTCTTTGTTTTCTCAACCTGCACATGCATAATGTTGGATTGCCTCTTAAAATCCTGATATAATAGTTGATTGGTCACCTCCAGTCGATTAATGGAACTGATCTGTTCGGAATATAAATAACACCAAGCCACATCATCAATGATTTCATATCCTAGGTACCTGAGCTCAACCGGGTTACCATTTACTTTCATCCGAAAATTGTTCCTTATATACTGAGATATCGTAGAATCGGCCTGCTGTTTATTCTTCGGATTAATAACATCAATGCGTTGGTTCATCTGATTTTTTATGGCCAGTTCGAGATCATCATAAAAGAGCCGACAGGATATTTCTACCTGTTTCTTTTGGGGGTTGAACGTGATGGAACTGATGCTAACGTAAAATGGATGTGCGAAGGCAATGCTCGTTACAAATATTAAAACGAAACATAGGACTTTCCAATTGTATTTTAGGTTTTTCATATTTTTATCACACTAAAGTATCCAATATTCAGGAAAATTATTAATTTTCCATGCCAAAACTAATTAATTAACTGATGAACAAGCTGTTATTATTATTAAAACAAGCTAAACCTTTGAAAAATATAGTTGTACTGTTGTTGGGATGTTGCCTTTTACTGACCTTCAATTCCTGCCAAAAGGATGAAAATGACCGGATTGCCTATAAGGGCACCCTGTCGGAATCCTATATGTTGACGATTGCACTTAATGGTCTGGCAGAACCGAAGGCCGTTCTTGTGGTTAAGGATGCTGTTATCACTGTTTTTCAGGATCTGAACATCAATGTTGGCCGGCAGATCGATGTTTCCCAACCGATGCCGAACTATTTCCAATTTTCTGTGCAGCTTTCAGAACAAGAGGTTAAACTGCTGCAGGCTGATGATCGAATCAAAAAGTTAGTATTGGATAAATAATTGGTTAGTTTAAATCCTTGAACTATGTAATTATTTAGTTATAAAATATTCCTTATTAAAATAATATTAAATTTGTGTGATATTATTGGAATAACCTAAATCATGAGCGATTTCTCCATTTACTTTCAACTTGGTTGGCAACATATTCTGGACCTCAATGGCTATGACCATATCCTATTTGTCTTGGTTTTATGTTGTAGCTATACCTTAAAGGACTGGAAACGCCTGCTTTGGTTGGTTACAGCTTTTACAATCGGCCATTCCATTACCCTTGCCTTGGCAGCCTTCAAGATTATCAAGGTTGATATGAGCTGGATCGAATTCCTGATTCCTGTCACTATCCTGATTACGGCGCTTTATAACCTGCCGAAAAGAAGAAAGCAGCGAAGCGCTGCTATTCTCTACAGTATGGCCCTCATCTTTGGTCTGATCCATGGATTGGGCTTTTCCAATTATTTGCAATCACTTTTGGGAAAAGAGGCAAACATTGTGGTTCCTCTTTTATCCTTTAATATAGGTTTGGAATTTGGACAACTAATTATCGTTTTCTTTGTTATCCTACTGTCCGAACTGATGCTGAAGATCTTCCGGGTCAATAATAGGGACTGGAGTTTCTTTTTATCATCTGCAGTGATCGGTATTTCCTTTATTATGGCTATTGAACGTATTCCACTATGAAAATATTTGGCAACCTAAAAACCCAAAGCTTAGTAATCGCTGGCTCCCTGTGTTTAGCATTTGCTCAGGCTCAACAAAATCCTGGGTCAAATCATGGCAATAAATTTGAACAATTGGGCACCTTGTTGAGTGATCCGAATATCTTCCGGACCGCTTCTGGTGCTCCTGGGTCCATGTATTGGCAGCAGAAAGCAGATTATGTCATCAATGTGGAGATCGATGAAGTGAACCAAATCCTTAAAGGCTCTGAGGTCATTACCTATACCAATAATTCTCCAGACCCCTTGACCTATTTATGGGTTCAGCTGGATGAAAACGAACATGCAGATGGTTCAGAAAGCAAAAAATTCAATCAAAGTAGTTTGAGCGAACGCATGTCGATTGAGCAATTGAAAACATTAGTCCCTGAAAAGAAGGGGTTTGGCGTAAATATCCATAAGGTGACGGACGGATCCAATAAACCTTTGAAATACACCATCAATTATACGATGATGCGCATCGACCTTCCAACCGCTTTGAAGCCGGGTGCAAAAATGAATCTGCATATCGATTGGGATTATAAGATTACCAATCGCATGGAGCAGGGTGGCCGCGGCGGATACGAATATTTTGCGAAAGATGATAATTACCTCTATACCATCGCACAATGGTTTCCAAGAATGGCGGTCTATTCGGACTTCCAAGGTTGGCAGAATAAACAGTTCACCGGTAGAGGAGAGTTTGCCTTGGTATTTGGAGATTATAAAGTGAATATCACGGTTCCCGCGGACCATATCGTTGGAGCTACTGGTGAATGTCAGAATTATGGGCAGGTATTGAATGCTACACAACTTAACCGATGGAAGCAAGCCCAAAGCAGCCAGGAGCCAATTGAAATCGTGAGCTTGGCCGATGCCCAAAAAGCGATGGGTGAGAAATCCAAAGCCAAGAAAACTTGGGTTTATGAAGCCAAGAATGTCCGTGATTTTGCCTTTGTGAGTTCCCGTCGTTTGGTATGGGATGCGTTGAAGGTGAATGAAGGTGTTCCTGGAAACCAGCCCATGGCCATGTCGTATTACGGGCCAGAAGCTTATCCTTTATATCGAAAATATTCCACCAAAGTGGTGGCACATGCTTTAAAAACCTATTCCAAATTCTCGATTCCATACCCTTATCCGGTAGCCATTTCAGTGGAAGCGGCCAATGGGATGGAATATCCGATGATCTGTTTTAATTATGGTCGTGCTGATGAGGACGGGACCTATTCGGAGGCGGTGAAATATGGGATGATCGGGGTGATCATCCATGAGGTAGGACATAATTTCTTCCCGATGATCGTGAATTCGGATGAAAGGCAATGGACCTGGATGGATGAAGGTTTGAATACCTTTTTACAGTTTTTGACAGAGCAGGAATGGGATAAGGATTTTCCATCGCGTCGCGGACCGGCGCATAAGATCACGGATTATATGCGTTTGCCGAAGGATCAATTGGAACCTATTATGACCAATTCGGAGAATATTGTGCAGTTTGGGCCTAATGCTTATGCAAAACCGGCCACCGCACTGAATATTCTTAGGGAGACGGTAATGGGTAGGGAGCTGTTTGATTATGCGTTTAAGGAATATGCCCGTCGTTGGGAATTTAAACATCCTACACCGGCTGATTTCTTCCGGACGATGGAAGATGCTTCGGCGGTTGATCTGGATTGGTTCTGGCGGGGTTGGTTCTTTACAACGGATGCAGTGGAGATTGAATTAGCGAATGTTACCCAATATAGGATGACGGGTGCAGATCCGGGGAAAACGCAGAAAGATCAGAAGGAAGCCTTTGATAGGGATTTGAATACGATTACTCGGAAGCGTAATATGGAAGAAAATATGGCTTTCTTGGTAGAAAAGGATACTTCCTTGTTGGATTTTTATAATAAGTGGGACCGTTTTGCGGTGAAACCGGAGAATGAGGCAAATTATCAAGCTTTTTATGCGTCGTTAAATGCGAAGGAGAAGGATATTTTTGATGGAAAGATTTCTTTTTATGAATTGAAATTCAAGAATAATGGGGGGTTGGTTATGCCATTGATTATTGAATGGACCTTTGCTGATGGAAGTAAGGAAGTGGATAATATCCCGGCTTATATTTGGAGGTTGAATGAGAATGAGGTGACGAAGGTGTTTGCTAAGGGGAAGGAAGTGGTTTCCATTCAGTTGGATCCATGGCGAGAAACAGCAGATATTGATGAGGATAATAATGCTTGGCCAAGAAAATCGCAACCTTCTAGGTTTGAGATTTTTCAGGGGCAGGGCAGAGGGGTGAGAGGGCAGTCGTCGGAGTCAAATCCGATGAAAGAAGCGAGGAAGAGGTAACCGCGTCATTGCTGGGGGGCTTGCGTGGGCCCTGCTTAATTGAGAGGCCCTGCTTAATTGAGAGCCCCCGCGTCATTGCGAGGAACGAAGCAATCTTTCGATTAGTGCAAAGATTGCTTCGTCGTACCTCCTCGCAATGACGCAACTACTTATCAAAAATCACCTTTCAACAAACTATACACCTCCAAATCCCTAAACTCATAATTCCCTATCCATTCTGCATTTCTCTTAACCCCCTCCTTCACAAAACCCAACCTCAGCGGAATATTACTGCTCTTCACATTTCCAGTTGCACAGCAAATCTGAATCCTTTGCAAATTAAACTCCTCAAACAAATGCTCAATAACCACCTTAACCGCCTTTGTCATAATCCCTTGATGCTGTACTTCCTCCGACAACCAATACCCTATCTCCGTAGATTTATTCAAATAATCAATTTCTTTCGTTCCAATCAATCCAACCATCCGATCATCCAAACAAATCTTAAACACAAAATCTTTCATGTTCTTCCAATTCTGTATACACATCTCCACAAAACCCTTACTATCCTCCAGCTTATTGGTAAACTGCACAAAAGGCAACCATTCGCCCAAATAGTCCCGTTGGGAATCAATTATCTGATACATCCGAATCGCATCAGCCGAAACTAAGGCCCGAAGTGTAAGTTTTTCATCAATTTTGATTCTTTTTTTCATCTAATTTTTCCAAAATATCCATCAAGGTCTTTTCAATTCGTTTTCTTCCCTCTGCCTCATTGATATCAATCCCACAAAAAGTGCTTCCATTCGATTTGGCATGTATCGCCAAGTAATACAAACCGGCTGTCTGCAGAGCCAATACCGCACGGATATCCAATCCATCCTTCCCAATATTCTTTTCCAATTTTTGAATCAGTTCTTCGCCCACTTCCTCCCGCGCATCCGCCAATTTGCGAAGCGATGTATTCGGTTCGGAAAGTTCCCATTGCAAAATCCGCTGCAAAGTCTTATCCTGCAGGACCGTTTCAAATTGTCCAAACAATAAGCCATGCATTTCCTCTTTACTCATTTGGTCCTGCTCCAGCAGCTTGGCAATCTGTTTTTTAGCCTTGGATTTCCAATAATCCTGTTCGGTGATATAGGTCTCCACTAAATTATCCAAGTTTCCAAAATAAGCATATACTAATTTCCGGTCCACTTTTGCTTCCACCGCAATATTTGCGATGGTCAATCCAGGATATCCTTTTTTCTTCAACACCTTGCCAACGGCCGCCACCAGGTTTTTCATCGTTCTGGCCTTCTCCCTAATTGGTCCAGCGGTGGTTTTTCTTGGTTTCTTACCTGTTTTCGTTTGTTTCATTTCTTTTTAACTGTTCTGTTTCTCCACTTTAGGTTCCTTCTGGTATTGTTTATAAGCTCTGAACAATCTTCTTTTAATGTAGTTCTTTAGCTGTTTTGGCGCGAGCACTTCGACGCATTCCCCAAAACCTAGGATCTCCCTTTCCAATTCAAGGTTCAAGACCACATCAATGCGGAACAATGCCGATCCATCCGGATATCGCTGCACGATTTCTTGGGAATCATGTAGGGGCTTAGTTTCCACATAAGGGACATTTTTGGCGTCAAATTTTAACAAAACAGCCTGACCACGGTCTTTTTGACTTTTCGTAACGCCGATCGTATCCGAAAAATAGCGTTCAAAATCTATCCCTTCATAAGCTTTAAAAGAAGATTTTGCCATCTCTTCAATCTCCAGAATACGGTCTAATGCCAAGGTTATTAGGGTGTTTCCGTTTTTTGTATAGGTCATTAAGAACCATCGGTTCCTGTATTCTTTCAATAAATAAGGATAGTAAATCTGTTCGGTTGCAGTTTGGGATTTGAATGATTTATATTTGATCAAAAGGGGAATTTGATTTTTGATCGCTTGGTAGATCTGATTGATCCACTCCAGCCCTCGCAACAATTTATTGCCTTCCATTTGGACAATATTTGGCTTATTACTTTCATTTACCAATATTTTGTCCTCCAGTCGGATGATCATGTCACTCATCTCCTCAAAAAAGGAAAAGCCATTAAGATGCTTCAATACATCCAATGCTTCTTTCATCTTCTCCATATCCATATGGGATAATGGGGAGTTGCTGATGCTATAGGTAGGATCATCATAGGCATAAAATTTTCTATCCTTGACAACTATCGGTGCATTATAACCCAATTTGTTACTACGCATCAATTGGATGTCTCCCTGTATGGTCCTTTTGCTAACGCCAGAAGTTATCCCCTCCAATTCGTACAAGGCATCCGATACTTTTTCCATCAGGTCTTCCAAGGTCCATTTTCGATGCCGCTGCTTTAAGCATTGGTCGATCGTTTTATAGCGTATTAAGGCGAGTTTATTGCTTGACATGTTATTTCATCTGGTTATTCGCTAACATAAATGTAATGAAATGGATTTCACTACGCAATCTATTTGCGTATTTGTTCTGTTACTTTCCAAGTGATAATGAAATATTAAAATATATGTTTCATTAAATCAGGTGTTTAGCATATTTTTTAAAAATTTTTAGCATTTTCCTCTATTGCGCAATTACCCTGCGCAGTAGTAGCCCCATCTTTGTAGTGTCAGGTATGACCAAGTTCTTTGATTCATTTTACTGTTTCTGAATAGCAGGATAGTGCAGCTATAGATTTATAGACTGTATACTGATCAAGAGTTGGCTTGCTGACTCCATTCAACAAAGGGATTGTTGAATTATATGCAGGTTCGAGTCCTGTCTTTGCGAAAGCAATGTTGCTTAATTGGTAAAGCTAAAATACATGAAAAGCAGATCGATTCCTTGTTCCGTTAGGATCTTCTAACCTGCAGCAATGCGGACGAAAGGATCTGTAACAATCCATTGAATGACCAGCGGATTTGAGCTATTCCTTCGGATTTATACCCTAAATCATAAGCGTATATAATTGCAAAAGGATTTACCTCTTATCCCCGTTGTCCAAGGGATGAACAAGGAAAAGAGAAGCTGTAAAATGAAAAAGAGGTTGTCAACAAATGGAATAAAAACCAAAAATGAAATAAAATGAAAAGGATTAACATCAACAAAAACGAAGTAGGCTTGGTATTGAAAAACAATGCCGTAGAACGCATCTTAACCACTGGGAAATATTGGTTATGGATGGGCGAGAAGCTTGCTGTTTATGAAATGAGCGGAGTGGTGCAAATGCCATTCGACATGGATCTGATGTTAACCATTCCAGGCTTTGCCGAATTGGTTGATGTCATCGAGGTTCCGGATATGGAAATTGCCTTACATAGGATCAATGGTAATTTATATCAGGTCTTGGGTGCCGGACGGTATTTCTTTTGGAAAGGTTTGCAAAAGAACAGTTTCGAAAAGTATGATATAAGCACATTGGAAATCCCAACGTCTATAAAGAGAGATTTGCTTGAAAAATCCCAATTAAAGTGTTTTGTGCGAATGTTTACCATAAATCCAGAAGAGAAGGGTTTGCTTTTTGTGGATGGTATGTTTAAACAGGAATTGTTGCCGGGAAGCTATTATTATTGGAAAAACAGCATACAGATCGAAATCAAAAAAGTGGATTTGCGGATCTTACAGATGGATGTTCCTGGACAAGAGATCTTAACCAAGGACAAAGCCCAGATCCGGGTCAATTTTATCGTGCAATATCAAGTTGAAGATATCTATAAAGCCCTTTTGGATAATAGGGATTTTAACAATCAACTTTATGCATTGATGCAATTTGGATTGCGGGAATACATTGGAAACTTTAGCTTGGATGGCTTAATGGAAAATAGAGAAGGAATTTCTTCCTATTTTTTCAAGAACTTTCAATTGAAGGTGGAGGAATTGGGATTGAAATTGTTCTATGTAGGGATTAAGGATATCATTTTACCTGGCGATGTACGGGATATCATGAATCAGGTGTTGATTGCTGAAAAAAGGGCGCAAGCCAATATCATCACCCGGCGGGAAGAAACAGCTTCGACCAGAAGTTTGTTGAACACGGCTAAATTATTGGAAGAGAATAACATGTTGTTCCGGTTGAAAGAAATGGAATACATGGAGAAGATCTCCGAAAAGATCAATAACATCTCGGTTTCAGGCAATGGCCAGGTATTAGACCAGTTAAAACAATTGTTCGTAAAATAAAGAAGTTTGCTAGGGAAATTCGTCCCTAGCAATTTTAAAAAGAAGAAAGGAAAACAAAAAATGGAAAATAAACGTATAAATGGGAATGATTTATTAGCCTTAGGTTATAAAGAAAACCGTGCATTAGGTATTGCCCTAAAGATCAATAGCAAGCGTCATGGATTAAAACGTGATGAAATGCTTCAGAAATTTAAAGAGGTTTTAGCTGATCCGGAATCCTTTTCGGAAGACGCGATTTTCGAACCCTTGGCGAAAGCTTTATTGTTTCCCGAGGAAAAGGACACCAACATCATTCCATTAAAAGAATCAACGGATGCCTACGCCGTATATGGGGAAGAACATATTGAAGAGGGGGCAAGAAAGCAGATGGATGTTGCTATGCGATTACCGGTGTCGGTAGCGGGTGCTTTGATGCCTGATGCCCACCAGGGATATGGTTTACCAATCGGCGGGGTATTGGCAACGGAAAATGCCATTATTCCTTATGCTGTAGGGGTGGATATCGGATGTCGAATGGCCTTATCCATCTTTGATATGGAAGATGTTGCCTTACTGGAAAAACACGATTGGCTTAAAAAGATCATTTTGCAGAACACCCGGTTTGGAGCTGGCAATGGTTTTTTAAAGCATGAGCGATTGGATCATGAAGTGTTGGAAAATCCTTTATTCCAAGAAATCCCCTTTATTTCGAATTTGAAGGATAAGGCTTGGACACAGTTGGGATCCTCAGGAGGAGGGAACCATTTCGTAGAATTTGGGTCGATTAATTTTGAGCAAGAGGACCAGGAATTAGGTATCCCTGCAGGGAAATACCTCGCTTTGTTGACCCACTCTGGTTCTCGTGGACTTGGCGCTACCATTGCCGGACATTATACCAAATTGGCTAAAGAGCTGTGTAAACTCCCTTACCAAGCACAACATTTAGCATATTTGGGGATGGATACAGAAGCCGGTCAAGAATATTGGAACGCCATGAACCTGGCGGGTGATTATGCATCAGCCTGCCATGAGGTGATCCATGAAAAGGTGTTGAAGGATCTGGGGGTAGATAGGATGGCCAAGATTGAAAACCATCATAATTTCGCTTGGAAAGAGCAATATAAAGGCAAAGAACTGATGGTGCATCGAAAAGGAGCTACTCCTGCTGCAGAGGGTGTCCTTGGGATTATCCCAGGATCCATGGCATCCGACGGCTTCTTGGTTCGAGGGAAAGGAGTGGAGTCGTCGATCAACTCTGCTTCCCATGGGGCTGGTCGTCAAATGAGCCGTACCCAAGCCATTAAAAACCTGAAAAAACAGGACATGCTGCAAATGTTGAACGATCAGGGAGTTACCCTTATCGGTTCCAATATGGATGAGGCACCAATGGCTTATAAGGATATTCATACCGTGATGGCCGCCCAAGAAGATCTGGTGGATATTGTGGCCAATTTTTCACCAAAAATAGTTCGAATGGCCGATGACGGTTCCCGAGAGGATTAATAATTCACCGTCGTAAATCGCCAATGGTAGCCATCAACGATGGTCAGCTGGTTTATCGTAACAGGTAAACCAGCTGATATTTTTAGGGCCTGTAAAGCCATCATGTTCCCAACAATGCCTGCTAAAGGTCCTAGTACGCCGAGGCTATCACAGGTTGGCTGGTAACTTGGCTCTTCTGGTTGGGGAAATAGATCCCTCAGATTTTTTCCGCCTTGATAATTGAATACAGTTTGTTGCCCCTGAAAGCCTTCGATACTTCCATAGACTAATGGTTTTTGATATTGAACACAGCCATCATTGATCAAATAGCGTGTTTCGAAATTGTCTGAGCCATCCAAGATAATATCGTACTTATTGATTATGGATTCCATATTGGTCTGATCCAGAGCAAAAGGATAGGTGTGGACCATTAAACTGGAGTTCAATGCTTTGACAAAATCGCCTGCACTATGAGCCTTAGGATGCCCGATGTTTTTTTCTTGATGGATGATCTGCCTTTGAAGGTTATGCAATTCCAACAGGTCATGGTCCATAATTCCAATGCATCCAACCCCAGCGGCTGCCAGATAAGGAATAATAGCCGAACCTAATCCGCCAGCGCCGATCACCAGAACCTTGGAGGCCATAATTTTGCGTTGCCCAGCGACACCAATCTCCTCGATGAACACCTGACGGCTATATCGTAAAAACGGATCTTCCTTTTTCATGCAAATGAGGAGTAAACCTTATCCCAATCTTTCATTACCGGTTCATATCCCACTGTTCGAATCAACTGTCTGATATCATCCATCGATCGCTCATCCGAGATCTCGAATTGTTCCAAGGATTCCGGGTCGACCACATAGCCCCCTGGGTTGGTCTTGGAGGCGGCACTCATATGGGTAATTCCTAAAGGAATGATATGATCCCTGAATTTTTGGTCCTCTCGTGTGGAAAGGGAAATTTCCAGATCGGGATTCCATATCCTATAGGCGCAGATCAGCTGAAGCAGGTGCCTATCCTCCATGATAAAATTAGGTTCTATGATACCTTGGGCCGGTCTCAAGCGGGGAAAGGAAACCGAATATTTGGTTCGCCAGTAGGTTTTTTGTAAATATTCCAGATGGAAGCTGTTCAAAGCACTGTCGATACGCCAGTCTTCCAGGCCCAATAAAACGCCCAAGCCCATTTTGTGGATTCCAGTCTTTCCGATGCGATCGGGGGTATCCAATCGATAGGAAAAGTTTGATTTTTTGCCTTTTGGATGGTACTGTTTGTAAACCTCCTGATGATAGGTTTCCTGATAGACCAGCACGGAATGTAGTCCAGCTTTTTGCAACACTTCATAATCTGCTTGGTCCAAAGGCTGTACTTCCAAGGAAATATGCGCAAAATGTGGCCTCAAAAGTTCTATGGCATGCAGGAAATAGGGGGTATCTACGATTTTATTGGCTTCTCCGGATACCAACAGCACATGGTTAACACCCATGGCCTTTAAAGCAAAAGCTTCCAAGAGCAATTCGCTGTCGGACAGTGTCTTTCGTTTTATCTTGTTGTCCATACTGAAGCCACAATAAGTACAGATGTTCTGGCATTCATTGCTGAGGTACAACGGAGCATATAACTGTATGGTTTTTCCGAATCGTTGTTGGGTCAGTTGCATGGATCGAAAAGCCATCTCTTCCAAATAAGGTTCGGCCGCTGGTGAGATCAGGTTCATGAAATCGGAAACATCCAACCTGGTTTTGCCCAAGCTTCGGGAAACATCATTTGCTGTAGCCTCATAGATCGTTGCTTTGATATCTTCCCAGGCATATTGTTGGAATACCTGCTGATACTTTGATTTGTTTAACATAGCTACTGATAAATTGACTGGTTAAGCATAACTGCTGATGATCAATCGAATAAAAAGGAAGTTAAAGGGGAAGAAGCTGCTGCATGCTTGCTTTTCGTTGCGGCTAATCCCGATTCATAAGCAATTCTTCCGGCATTTACTGCCTCTTTGAAGGCTGTGGCCATTAGGATTGGATCATTAGCTGTCGCAATGGCTGTATTGACCAATACGGCATCTGCTCCAATTTCCATGGCTTTGGCGGCATCAGAGGGCGCTCCGATTCCGGCATCCACAATGACTGGAACCTGGCTCTGTTCGATGATGATCTCTAAAAAATCCATGGTTTTTAGGCCTTTATTGCTACCGATAGGGGCCGCAAGCGGCATCACAGCTGCGGTGCCTACATCTTCTAATCGTTTACAGAGAACAGGATCGGCATGGATGTAGGGCAGGACAATAAATCCTTGTTTTGCCAATTCTTCCGTCGCCTTCAATGTTTCGATCGGATCGGGAAGTAGATAGCGGGGATCGGGATGTATTTCTAACTTCAGCCAGTTGGTGCCTAATGCTTCTCGCGCTAATTGAGCGGCAAAAATAGCTTCCTCTGCAGTTCGAGCACCTGAGGTATTTGGTAGCCAGTTCATACCTGGGATTTCCATCGCTTGTAAAAAGAAATCTTCCTTTTCTTGCATGTCCAAGCGCTTTAAGGCCATGGTGACCATGTTGCAACCGGAGGCTAATATGGATTCACGCATCAGTTTATGGCTTCCGTATTTGCCTGTTCCCAAGAATAGGCGTGAATCAAATGTTTTATCGGCAATAACTAAGGGTTTCATAGAATTAGTTCTGAAGGTATCGGTTCTTTTAAAAATAATTTGGAAGCCGCAAAGCCGTAAAGGCCTAAATGCTGTAGGATATCCGTGTCTTCCCATTCCACTCCACCAATGGCAAAGATGGGAGGGCAGGAAAGTTCATGCAGCCTGAGGTTTTCGAAGATTTCTTCATAGCCTTGATAGCCAAGGATGGGGCTTAATGATTTTTTGGTGCTGGTGAATCGTAGCGGGCCCAATCCAATATAATCCACTTTTTCTTCGATCCTTTGTTTTACATCCTGGAAGGTATTTGCGGTTCCTCCAATCAAGGTGTCCGATCCTAAAATTGCCCTTGCTTGTATTATGGGGGAATCATTTAGGCCAAGGTGTAAGGCATCTGCTTCGAATTCCTTTGCCAATGCCACCTGATCATTGATGCATAAATAAGCATTATAGGATTGACATAGAGGTTTGACTATTTCCAGAAGATTTTTTAGTTCCGCAAGGTCGGCCTCTTTCCATCTTACCTGAACCCATTTGATTCCAGCATCCAGAACTCGCTGTATGCCTGTGAGCTGATCGGTTTCTGTAAGGCCTTGGGAAATATATTGTAATCTAGGAATTGATTTTCCCTTTTTCATTTAGATATTGTTTTTGTATTTCTTTAAAACTTTGTGCTGGGTTTTCAGATTTCCAGATTCCTCCTTTTAAGGCTATTCCATCGATATCTAATATGGATAGTTTTGTGATTTGCTTTTTGGAGATTCCACCCAGCGCAATCAGTTTTGTATGGTAGTTTTGTCTTTGGGTAATCGCTAAAGCATTGGCCAGATCCGGGTTTGCTTGGTATCCCGGTTTGGAAATACTCGAAAATAAAGGTCCTAAAAAAGCATATTCCCAAAAGCTGGTCAATTGGTTAAATTCTTCCAGGCTATGGGTGGAACAGGATTTCCTGAAGGTTTGATATTCCATTTCGATCGATCCCTCTCTTTTGAGATGTACTCTTTCGATTCCTAATTCAGCAGCCAAATGCTGGTGGCTATGTAGTACCAGATATTTCCGGAATACAGTTGGAATTTGGTTCAGAAGGGACAGCAGAAGTTGATCTGGTAAGCCGTATTTGCGCAGATGGAGATTTTCCAGTCCTGCATCAAATAAGGCCAACCAATGCTTCAGTTCCGAAGGAACATACTGCTCTTCTGAAATCACGATGATCATATATAGATCTCTTTTCCAGATTCAATAAATTCTTTTGACTTCTCCAACATGCCTTCTTCCGTGGCCTCCCGAATTTCCTGAGTGATTTTCATCGAGCAGAATTTCGGTCCGCACATGGAGCAGAAATGCGCTATTTTCGCCCCATCAGCAGGTAAGGTTTCATCATGGAATTCCCTTGCGGTATCCGGATCCAAGGAGAGGTTGAATTGATCCTCCCAACGGAATTCAAATCGCGCCTTGCTCAATACATTATCTCGGTATTGGGCTCCAGGGTGTCCTTTGGCCAGATCAGCGGCATGGGCAGCTAGTTTATAGGTGATGACTCCATCTTTCACATCTTTTTTATTCGGTAATCCCAGATGTTCTTTGGGAGTTACATAGCAAAGCATGGCACATCCGTACCAACCGATCATGGCCGCTCCGATTGCTGAGGTAATATGATCATAACCTGGCGCTATATCGGTGGTCAATGGTCCTAAGGTATAGAAAGGCGCTTCATCACATTCCTCCAACTGCTTTTCCATATTTTCCTTGATCATGTGCATAGGCACGTGGCCAGGACCCTCAATCATCACTTGTATATCGTGTTTCCAGGCAATTTTGGTCAGTTCTCCCAAGGTTTCCAACTCTGCGAACTGGGCCGCATCATTGGCGTCAGCAATGGATCCCGGTCGCAGACCATCGCCTAAGGAAAAGGCCACATCATATTGTTTCATGATCTCACAGATCTCCTCAAAATGCGTATACAAGAAACTTTCCTGATGATGGTATAAACACCATTTTGCCATGATGGATCCACCTCTGGATACAATCCCAGTTACCCTATTGGCAGTCAGGTGGATGTATTTCAATCGTACTCCCGCATGGATGGTGAAATAGGAAACGCCTTGTTCGGCCTGTTCGATCAGGGTGTCCTTGAAAATTTCCCAGGTCAGGTCCTCTGGCACTCCATTCACTTTTTCTAAGGCTTGATAGATAGGCACAGTACCGATCGGAACAGGCGAGTTGCGAATGATCCATTCTCTTGTTTCATGGATGTTTTTTCCTGTCGACAGATCCATGATGGTATCTGCACCCCAACGGCATGCCCAAACAGCCTTTTCCACTTCTTCCTCGATGCTGGAACTTACCGCGCTATTGCCAATATTGGCATTGATTTTTACGAGGAAGTTACGTCCGATGATCATTGGCTCACTTTCAGGATGGTTGATGTTATTGGGAATGATCGCACGTCCTGCTGCAATCTCCTCCCGAACGAATTCAGGGGTGATTCTAGTTTTCGGGGTTTTTGCACCAAAACTTTCGCCTGGGTGTTGTTGCTGCAATGCGGCTGGAGCAGCTTCTATCTGCTCTATACGTTGGTTTTCCCTGATGGCGATATATTCCATTTCCGGGGTGATGATCCCTTTTCGTGCATAATGTAATTGGGTCACATTTTTGCCTGGCAAAGCCTTTAGGGGCTTATGTGCGTAGGAAAAACGGAGTTCATCCAATTTAGGGTCTGCTAACCTGGCTTTTCCATATTCGGAGCTGATCTGTGTTAACTCTTCCACATCACCTCGATCGATGATCCATTGCTCCCGAACCCTTTTCAGTCCTTTGCGTACATCAATGGTTTCGTTGCTATCGGTGTATGGACCAGAGGTATCATAGACCGTAATGGCTGGGTTTTCCTCCACGCCGCCTTTGCTTAGTTTTGTTGGGCTAAGGCTGATTTCCCGCATGGGAACCTGGATAGGGAACAGTTCTCCAGAAACATAAATCTTTCTGGAATTGGGAAATGGGCTCGTACTTATGCTTTGCTCGTTCATAATATGGGGGTATGAAAAATGAATATTAACCACCTTGGGTGGCCGAAATGATTAGTATTTGATCTTGAGATTGGATAGGGGTGGATTTCCAGAGGTCCCTCGGCACTACCTGTTGGTTGAGGGCAATGGCAAAACCTGATGTTAAAGTTGGGTAATGTTGTTCCAGTAATTCTTGGATCGACGCTGGAGCAATTTCAAAATGAATTTTTTCTTGGTTGATGCTGATTTCCATTCCTATGTTTATCTTTTTTGATAAACTTTAGGAACGCCGCAAGGTTGCAGATACGCACCCATGTTGAGTTCTACTTTTCCCTACGCTAATATGAATTAGATCAGGTTCAAAGGGTAAAATCTCAGCCTGCAATCCTTGCAGACACCCCTAAAGTTTCGACTAAGCTAGGGATTATTTCATGGAAATAAAAATTATTTAAAATTAATTGTTGCCAGTGTGGGTTAAATATCATTCAGAAAATCCGCAAGATTGGCCTGCTGATCCAAGTTTAGTTTTTTCCGTAATCGATAGCGAGCGACCTCCACACCTTTAGGCGAAATATGCAATATCTGGGCAATTTCCTTGCTGGACATATTGAGTTTGATATAAGCACAGAGTTTAAGATCGGTTGCTGTTAGGGCAGGATATTTATTCTTTATTTTCTTCAAAAAATTAGCATGGATGGCATCGAAATGTAGGGAGAACTGCTCCCAATCATCCCGCTGTTTCGAATGGTCCACTAATTTTTTGACGATTTTTTCCACTTCGTTTTTCGTCTCCCTGTTATCGATATTGGCGATTACTTCTTCCATTTCCAGTTTCATTCGATCCATTAGACGGCTCCTTCTAAAAATATTCATGGTGATGGAAGCCAATTCTTTGTTTTTGTACATCAGATCATTTTGTAACTTTTCCTTTTCCAGCTCGGTAATCTTATGTTCTTTATCCCGACTTTCCAATTCATGAAGGTAGGTGAGGTCCCTTTGCTTTTTTTCAAAACGTTCTTTTTGCTTCCAAAGTTGGTTAAGGTAAAGTGTATAACCGAGATAAACTAATCCTAAACCAAGACAGCAATAAATGATTATCGCCCAAAGACTTTGGTACCAAGGTTTATTGATGTTGACGGTATAGGAAAGTGTTTCGGATTCTTGATCATATCGGTTTTTTGCCTTCACCTCAAAAACATATTTTCCAGGTTTTAAGTTCCCGAAGGTCCGAGTAGATTCCGATGTCCAGTTAGACCAATCACCCTGCCCTTGTATTCGATAAGCATACTGCATGGCATCTTTTTGGAAATCATGGTTACAGATATCCAAAATAATGGAATTGAAAGCCGGAGGCATCCATAATTCCTGATCCTGTTTTTTGGTTTCACTTAACTGGCTACTGAAATAACCGTTCATCAATATGCTGTCTTTTACCTGGTTACTCACTAAAATCTTATTGAAGGATATGACCGGCTTCTCCATTCTGGAGCGGTAAACCTCATAATTGATGTGAAATAACCCATTGTAGGACCCAACTAAGATATTCTTCCCGTCAACAGGATTGATATGGTAGAATCCACCTATCATATTCTTTTCGAGTTCAGGAAAAAAGGTTATTTTTTTAGTGCTTAAATCTAGAACTCCTAATCTTTCTTCACTAACGAACCATACTCGATTTTGTTGATCTTCTTTCAGATAGATGATAGCATTATTTCCGAAGAGCGCATTCCAATATTCATCTCTAATGAACCGGTTCTTATGGTGGTCGAAACGATAAATCCCTTGAGGGTTGGTGACCAAAATCTGATCTTTGATTTTGTAGACGTAATTGTTGATTTGGGCTGGCAAACCATCTTCATTACCATATAGTTTCGCTTTTTCTTGTGGATTTTCCAAATGATATCGATATACCCCTCGATAAGGATGCGAGGTCCAAGCATATCGTTCATCTTTCTCCAATTGTAGAAAACGCATGGATTCATCCATTTTTCCTAGCAGCATCAGGTCTTTTAAACCATTAGAAGAACTAAAAAGACCATTATATGTCCCGATCAAAAGTTGTTTATCTTTTGTCTCCTTCACTAGCCAGGAACCTAATTGGTTCATCTGTACAAAGTTATTGTTCTGATAATGGTAAGTCCCTGTGTGGTGCAGCATGTAGAATTCACCGGATGTAATGGCGAAATTCCATACCTGTCCTTTGCTATTCTGCATTTTTTTGAATGCGTGGGAGGAATAGGATAAATCCCTTGCATCAGGATCAATAGTCGTTTGATAGACCCCATCGGTGGTCCCAATGAATAATTTATTGTCATATACCGAAGAGGTATAACTGGCCATCGGAACTTGAGGTAGAGGGTATATATTTCTGATGGCTGAATTGGCATCGATTATCGCGATGCCATTGTCCAAACCAAGCCAAAGCCTTGCATTTTTATCCACTAGGCTCGATAGCACAGTGTTGTTCCTTAAACCATCTGAGCTATTGATATTCTGTATGATTTTCCAATTTTTATCAACAATATAAAGACCATTAGAGACAGTTCCGATCGCATATTGCTCGTTTTCCAATTCACTGATACTATTTACTTGTTGGTTGACTATTTCCGAGGGTAAATGGAAAGGACTCGTTCCATTATCTTTGATAAGAAATGCTTGTTCTGTCAATAAACTTACCAAAATGCCCTCCTTACCTAGATCGGTCAGCCCGGTGATATAGGCAAAAATATCTTTTCGAATAAGGGTAAGTTTCCCTTGTTTCCCTTGTTTCCATTCATAAAGTTTGTCCTTTTCTGCTATGAATAACCGTCCCTGATTTTTGGCAAGGAAAGACCATTCTGTTCCTCTTGCTGCAGGTAAAACTGTTATCTTCTTTCCATCATATTGAAAAATATATCGGGATGTTTGAAAGAATATGTGGTTTTCAAATTGTTCAATTCTCCAAGTGTCTCCAAAATCTTGCTGTTCCTTCGGTATTAGTTTTGTTAAATCGACATACTGTAAACCTGAATTGTGGGGGATAAAATATCCGAACATACCTTGACCACCGGCGTAAATTCTTTTCTGATCTATGATTTTCAGCGAACGAAGAATAGTATGGTTCGGAATGGGGTAGGATTTCCATTCTTTCCCGTTGAAGGTGATCAGCCCATTGTTATTGGCAATATACATAGTACCAGCACTATCTTGCTGAATCTGCCAATTTTGGGTACCGGCATCCATATCAAAATGGCTGATGTTAACAATCTTGGCTACACCAATGTTCTTCTGTCCCATAACAGTCAAGCAGGGTAGGAGAGTTACTAATAAAAGAAAAACCCTAGAATAGAAATTGGTCATATTTTAATTGGTTAGATTCTCTTTTTTTTAATACAAATATATGTAGTATTTTAATTATCTGATTTACAATGGTATAAATTTATTTTGTAGTGGCATTATAGGGTGTAAAAAATTGGTGGATAAAGCATTCTACATTAACTTTGGGATATTGATGTGCGACTGCTAAGTATGCCTTCAGAAATTTTAACCATTTATAAACAGCAATTAAACATGATGTTATTTTACCTAATCAACAAATGCAAGTGGCATATGTATGTTTGCAACCTGATGCTCCTATTGACCTTTGTGATGCCTTCTATGGCCAAAGCCCAAGTGCAGGAGCAATCTTATACTGGTGTTGTGAGAAATGCGCTTGCCGAAACCATATCTGGGGCTACTGTCCGGATTTTGGGTACCAACAAAGCGACCAGTACTGATGGTCAGGGTAGATTTGAAATATCTGCTCAACCAGGTAATCAATTGATCATAACTTATGTAGGTTATGAAGACAGAACCATTACTTTAACAGCAAATGCGAGGAATTTAAACATCCAATTGGAAGCCAGTGATGCCAGTCTGATTGAGGATGTTGTTGTAGTTGGTTATGGAACGCAGCGAATTACCAAGGTTTCCGGTGCGATTTCGACAGTGAAAGGTGAAGATATTGAAAAATTGAGACCTACGCGCGTAGAGGAAGCATTGCAGGGAAGAGCATCTGGGGTTAATGTTATACAAGGAGGAACTCCAGGATCTAAACCGACCGTCCTTGTGCGTGGTATCCCATCCTTTTCAGGGACAGATCCGATGGTTATCGTTGATGGGGTACCGCAATCCTTGGACGATCTCAATGCCATATCTTCCACGGATATCGAGTCTATAAATGTTTTAAAGGACGCTGCTACAACTGCAATTTACGGAGTCAAAGGCGGCAATGGGGTTATTGTTGTCACCACGAAATCTGGACGTAAGAATGCTCCTGTACAAATTGGTATCAATACAAATGTCGGCTACCAAGAGGCTGTGAAAAAAATTAACATGCTCAATGCCACAGAATATGCAGGAATCATTAACGAAGGAAGCATTGCTGCTGGTGGAAACGCTATTTTCCCGGATATCACTGTTTTTGGTGAAGGCGTTGACTGGCAGGAGATGGTTTTTGAAAAACCATTGGATCAATCCTATACCCTTACAGCAAATGGTGGAGGTGAAAAAACCACTTACTTTCTATCAGCCGGTTGGTTGGGGCAGGGAGGTATTGTTGGTGGTTATGATAAATCCAGGTTCAACCGTGCCACTGGTACGGCCAATATGAGTTATGATTTGAGCAATAAACTGAAATTTACATTAAATACGAGCTATGTATTGATCAATAGTAAAGGTATTCAGGAAAACTCGTTTAACTCCATTCTTGGTAGTGCGTTGAATTATGACCCTACTGTCCCTTTGTACAATACTGATCCGAATATCGTCGGTCAATATGGTTTCAGTACCTTATTGTTATCCGAAATTTTCAATCCTTTGACCAAATTGGAAAACACTTATAATACCTACCGGGGTAATAAGATCTATGGGAAGGGTGAGCTCACCTATAGTCTCCTTCACAATCTTCGATTTACTTCCAGGTTTGGTTATTCCCGATATGATGATAATGGAAAAACCTTCAATCCTTTGGTGTTCTATGGTGTAAATAATGTGGATAATTCCATGAATGCGGACGGTTCTACTGTTACGGGCAAACACAATAGTGTGAGCCATAATAAGAATGAATACTTTAATTATACCTGGGAAAACTTCGTGAATTATGATTTTAAGGTGAATGAATTGCATAATTTTGAGACTGTTTTAGGGATGTCGGCTTTTAAGGCTACTGGAAATGGTATGTCTGCAACCAGACAAGATGTTCCCTATAATTCTTGGGAGTTCGCGGATTTCAGTGCAGCAACTGGGGCCAATTCTTCCGAACGTACGGATGGACGTGATGGAAGTTATGGACAATATTTCCGAAAGAATCTTTCATATTTTGGGCGTGTCAATTACGATTATAACGAACGTTATTTGGCTTCGGTGTCCATGCGTAGGGATGGATCCTATGCTTTCGGATCTAACAATAAATTTGCGAATTTCCTATCTGGTTCTCTTGGATGGGTTGTTTCAAATGAAGATTTCTTTCAATCGGAATTCATAAATCTATTCAAAATCAGAGCAAGTTACGGTACGATCGGAAATGAAAATGTAAGTCCTCAATTTGCTGGAATCAGTACTGGAGGACCAGTTTATGGACCAAATGCAAATTCCAATGGATATAATTTCTCGGGTGTTTTTTATTCGGGATCTAGCCTAACCTCCATTGATAATCCAAGCTTAGCTTGGGAAAAACAGGTACAGGCCAACGTGGGATTCAACCTTCAATTTGCAAATAACAAATTCAGCTTGGATGCTGATTATTTTCATAAAACTGTTGATGGTCTGTTGTTTACCCCTTCTGCCTCGCTTTACCTGGGCACAGTTGCCATCCCTACGGCAAATATTGGTTCTACCCAAACAGATGGTTTGGATATCACCTTCGGGTATAACGACAATTACGGATCCAACTGGAAATTTGGTTCTGCATTGACCATTACCACAGCAAAGAATAAAGTAACAGCGACCAATGACGATGGCACTGCAAAAATCATTGGCGGGGGTTATTTCAATGGTCAATCGCAGACAGTAACCGTTTTTGAAAAAGGGGAGACACCAGGTTATTTCTATGGATATAAAACTGTTGGATTGTTCCAAAATCAAGATGAAATTGATGCATGGGCTCAACAGGAAGGCGCTAGACCCGGGGATATCAAATTTATGGATATCAATGAAGATGGCGTGATCAATGCTTCGGATATGACCAAAATAGGCGATCCATTCCCAAGCATGACTTTGGGTTTGAGCTTGAACCTTTCTTATAAAATGATTGATTTCTCCGCCTTCTTATACAGTTCTTTCGGTAATGATCTGTACCGCGCATATGAACGGAATGCCAATTATTCCAATAAACCGAACAGTATCCTGAACCGATGGACAGGTCCAAACAGTACGAATGACGCTCGTTATCCAAGATATTCCTTTACGGATGCGAACAATAACAATAGAGTTTCTGACCGATTCGTGGAAGATGGATCCTTCCTAAAGGTGAAGAACCTTCAATTGGGTTATACATTGGAAAATCCACAGCTTTCAAAATATGTTAAATCTATCCGCCTGTTCGCGCAGGTTAAAAATGCATTCACGTTTACCAACTATCTAGGATATGATCCGGAATTGCCTGGAGGAATCATGAATACAGGTGTTGACCGTGGGGCATATCCACAAGCGAGGACTTTTTCTTTTGGTGCTAATTTTAAATTTTAAGTCATGAACATTCAAAAACATACCTATAAATTCGCAAAACCTTTAGTTTTCATTGCCTTGCTGGGATTGGGTACAACTTCCTGCAAGAAATGGGTCGAATATAGTCCTAAAGATGATTTCAGAATTGCTGCGACAACCTACCTGCAGGATGAGAATGATTATCGGACAATGACAATCTCGGTTTATACTCCTTTGCAATGGTTGAACCAAGTTGTTCCGATCGGAGATATTGCTTCGGACAATGCGGTAGCCGGTGGAGAAAGTGCCTCTGATGTGATTGCATTGCAACAGGTGGATGATTTTACGGTGAATCCTGAAAATGCTACATTGAGGGAACTGTGGCAGTCTGCTTATGAAGGGATTAATCGGGCAAATTTCATGACCCAATATCGGGATCAAAATCCATTGGGCCGAGCAGTCAATTTTAATGGAAAGGATGCCCTTTATGGCGAAGTCAGTTTTCTGAGGGCATATTATTATTTTACGTTGGTCCGTTTATTCGGAAGTGTACCTTTGTTTGCGGATCGACGATTAAGTCTAGATGAGTCCCGGCAAATCCAGCGTTCCAGCAAGGAGCAGGTTTACGAACAGATTGAAAGGGACTTGTTGGATGCTATTGGAAATCTACCTCCAGTTCAAGAGCAAAAGGGTAGAATTACAAAATACGCTGCACAGGCATTGTTGGGAAAAGTTTACCTCTACCAGAAAAAATATGATCAAGCGGCCCCTGTTTTGGAAAGTATAATCACATCGAATGCTTTCTCTTTGGTTTCAGATTTCGCTTCCATTTTTCTCCAAGCTGGAGAGAATGGTCCCGAATCCGTATTTGAAATTCAATATACCAATACCTTCCCTTATTATAATTGGGATGCACCGATGCGCGGACAGGGTAATTTTGCGGTTCAGCAATGTGGAATCCGCGGTTTAGCAGGAACTGATGCTATGCCTTATGCGGCCGGATGGAGTACCAACCTTCCTGCAGGTAATCTAGCTTCAGCTTATGAAGTAGGCGATCAAAGGAAAAATGCAACCATCCTGGATATCGATGCCTATGCTGCCGCTAATCCATCCTATGGTATTTCCTATCAGGTTGCACCATATAAAAATACAGGATTGTATTCCCAAAAATATCAGCCTAGAAAAGGTCAGACATCAGGTCAGGTGGAATTGAATTACCTGAACAATTTTCGCATCATACGTTATAGCGAGGTGTTGTTGATGGCTGCTGAGGCTTGGAACAAAAGCAGTTCGCCAAATGATATCAAAGCTAAGGATTATCTTAACCTGGTTCGCAGGAGAGCTTTTGGAAATAATAACCATGATGTTAATGCAGCAGGAGCATCCTTATACGATGCAATTCTGTCGGAACGTCGATTGGAATTGGCCATGGAAGGCGACCGTTACTTCGATCTTGTGCGCACGGGCATGGCAGCTTCCAGGTTGGGATCCTTGGGATTCGTAGTCGGTAAGCATGAAGTCTATCCTATCCCTTTGGATGAAGTGCGAATTTCAAATCTTGAACAAAACCCTAATTATTAAACCATGAGAAAGAATTTTTTAATAGCCATGATTTGCTTCTTGGGGCTCTATAGCTGTAAGGAGGAAACCTTTACCTTTGGAAACATCGATACACCTTCAACGCCTCAACTACAGCTTGATATCAAAGGAAAGGATGCAACCCATCCCAATGGGGATGGATCTGGGGAAGTATCCCTAACTGTAAATGCCGATCATGCATTTACCTATCGGGTGGATTTTGCAGATGGTTCCAATCCCATCACTTCCACCACCAATAGCTTCCAGCACGCCTATAAACACGTAGGTGTAGAAACATTTAAAGTAAAGGTAATCGCTTATGGAAGAGCGGGCGTTTCTTCTGAAACGACACAGGAAATAACCGTTCAACGTGATTTTATTCCTAATCCAGAATTGGTAGCCATGCTAACTGCCGGGTCCAGCAAAACTTGGGCTTTAGATTCCTTAGCCTCTGGTCATCTTGGAGTAGGACCTAGTGATGGAATGGAACCCATATGGTGGGCTGCACCACCATTGGATAAAAAAGGCTTAGGCATATATGATGATGAGTACACCTTTACAGCCTCTGGTAGTTTTACGCACAAAACCAATGGTTCCATTTTTGGGAATAAGGATTTTCTGCGTGATTTCGATAATACCTTAACTGGAGGTGGGGATTTTACGTTATTAGGACCAAAAGCAGCAGATTATTCGGAAGCATTTGGATATGATGGTTCCGAAACAACAGAATTTATCGTATTCTCAAAATTGGGTTTTGTTGGTAATTATATGGGATCCCATCGATACCAAATCCTAAAACGAACGGATACGGAAATGCAATTGCGGACCATTGGTCGAGATGGTCTTGCCTGGTATGTTAAACTTAAAGCAAAATAACGATGTATAGATTTTGGATATTGATCATTGCCTTGTCAGGGGTAATCAGTTGTAGTAATAAGGGGAGTGATCCAGCAGGAGATGCGCCTTCAAATTTAACCTTGCAAATTACGGAAAAGGAAGCCGGAAGTGGAACGTATATTTTTGAAGCAAAGGCGGATAATGCATTATCCTATGAAATCAATTTTGGCAACAACCAAAAGGAAGTAAGTAAAACCGGAAAAGTAGAATATACCTATCCTATCGCAGGGAAGTATACAGTTACTGCTACTGCACGTTCTGCCAACGGAATTACCATTTCTAAAACGGAGGAATTGGAGTTTTCAAGACCAGAAAAGCTGGTTTGGGCAGATGAATTCAATGTTCCTGGAGGCTTGGACAGCAAGAAATGGACCCATGAAATTGGGAATGGTGAGAATGGATGGGGAAATGCCGAAAAGCAATATTATACCGACCGGTCAGCAAATTCCTATATTTCAGATGGCACCTTAAAGATCAAATTGATTAAGGAGAACTATGAAGGTTTTGGATATACCTCAGCTCGAATAGTGACGCGCGGAAAATTTGATTTTACGTACGGAAGGGTGGAGATCCGTGCAAAAGTGCCTGTTGGAAAAGGAACTTGGCCAGCCGGTTGGTTGCTTGGTAGCAATTACCAAACAAAAATCTGGCCTGCATGTGGGGAGATTGATATACTGGAACATGTGGGTAAGCAACTGAACACGATACATGGAACCTTACATTATCCAGAACATCATGGGGAAAATGCCACGACCAAGACTACAGAGTTGGCTACAGCAACAACAAACTTCCATGTGTATTCTGTGGATTGGAATAAGGATGAAATTATTTTCAAGGTGGATGGAAAAGCTTACCATACTTTCAAAAGTTCGCCTCAGTACCCATTTCACCATGATTTTTTCATCATATTGAATATGGCCATGGGGGGGTATTTTGGTGGTGATGTTGATCCTTCCATCAATGAAGCCATTTATGAAATTGACTATGTACGTGTTTATCAATAGTATTTGACAATCCTGTCCATATATGTTTAGTTAGCTAATTCTATTCCCCGTAGGATATAGCTGTTGAAGGAGCCTGCCAAAATATCCTTCAATACGAAGGAAGCGATATTATCGCTTCCTTTTTTCTTTGTGCTTATATTTTTACTTTATTTAATCTCTGATTTTACTAGGTGTTTATATACCTAAGCATTCGAAAAATAAACATTTCTTTTCCTTTAATAAACAAGGCATGGAATACCTATATTTGCCATGCAATTTCCATAGCAATGAAATTAAAACACGCCAATTTAGCTGTTACAGCTGCTTTATTATCCATGGTCTGCGTGCAGGGTGGGGCATCCATTGCCAAACAACTTTTTCCCGCTCTTGGTCCAATTGGAACAAGTACCTTAAGAATTGGTTTATCAGCTATATTATTGTTGTTGATCAATAGACCACCCATATTTTCCTTCAATAAAAAGCAATGGTTGTACTGTGCGATTTACGGTTTGGGGATTGCCGCAATGAACCTGATCTTTTACATGGCCATTCAGCGCATACCTTTAGGTTTGGGTGTAACCATAGAATTTATCGGTCCTCTTTTCCTGGCCTTTGCCTTTTCCCGTAAATGGTTGGATGTGATTTGGGCCTTACTAGCCTGTTTAGGGATCCTATTGATCGTGCCCTGGCAGAATAATTCCATCGATATCATAGGATTGGTATTGGCCTTTGTAGCTGGTACTTTTTGGGCGGTGTATATTGTGGTAGGAGGAAAGGTTTCCAAAATCATGGATGGCCGACATGCTGTAAGTACGGGCATGCTGATTGCTACTTTTTTTATAGTTCCTTTCGCCATATGGGATGGCGCCATTATGGATGTTACCCCAAGTTTATTCCTTAAAGGACTTGGAGTAGCGATCTTTTCTAGTGCCCTGCCATTTTCTTTAGATATGTTTGCCTTGGGTCGATTGCCTGCAAAAACCTTTAGTATCCTGACCAGCTTGCAGCCTGCCTTCGGGGCATTGTCGGGTTTGATCTTTTTAGGGGAATTCTTGACCGGTATGCAATGGGCATCTGTGGCCTGTGTGGTTTTGGCAAGTATTGGAACTACGGTTTTCAACAAGGAGGAAAGTGTGAAGGCTGAAGTTAATTAAGCTTAAGTTTAATATCGATTAAATCTATGTTAATTCTCCTTGACATGTAATGTGTATTACCTTATATTTGATTTAATTAAATAACCAAATTCAAAACCGCAAGGTGGACATTATTTTTAGATAAACTAGGTTTAACAATTACTTAATACGTTATAACTAATTTTGGGTAGAGAAGGAGCCTAAACTTTGGACTATATTTCAGACATTAGTTTAAATTCACGATTAAAAAACAGTGATCATGATGCTTTTGTATTCATCTACAATAGCCTGGCAAAAGAATTGTATTATTTTGTCAAAAAATATATAAAAGATGAAGCAATTTGCGATGATATTATTCATGATTCTTTTTTGAATCTTTGGAATGCACGCGAACGTATACAAACCACTCATCCCATTCGGCATTACATCTTCCGAATAACCAGAAATTTAGTTTATAAAGAAATCAAAAAGCAGATCAGTGCCTCCATCATGTTAAAAGTTGATGCCACAGAACATGAACAGATCGAAGGGGGAGAATGTGTTGAACGAACGATTTTGGATAAGGAATATGCCAATATCTACAATCTCGCGATAAATACTTTACCACCTCAGCGGAAACGTATATTTAGAATGTCTCGAGAGGAAGGTTTGACTTATAAAGAAATTGCAGGTAATCTGGAGATTTCCACCCAAACGGTAAAGGAACATATGTCCTTAGCGATGAAAAGCATTAAAGATTACATCGCTAAAGAACATGATATCCTTTTGAAAACCATTTTAATTCTGGTTTTTTTCAATAGGATCTAACGAAATTTCTTCCAGTAGATCCTAATTCAATTAAAAGTTTATTTTAAAATTCGCGATTACAGGGTAATGGTCCGATTCTTTATTCGCCCACGTGAACACCGAATACATTTGAGGTGTAAAGGCATTCAGAGGTTGATAGATCAAATAGTCAATGGTTCTGTTTGGCGTTGGGGTAGGAAAAGTAAACTGGCTACAGTTTCCATTTAAACAGCCAACGGTAAAATAGGTCTTCAGGATGTTCATCGTATTAGATGTTGGTAGCGCATTAAAATCGGAACCTACAATCATCGGTTTCCCAAAGGTTTTACATAGTGCATTGAAATCATTTGCCTGCTTGATCCTGTTTCGTTCATCACTTAAGTGGTCAAAATGCGTACTGATGAAATAGAATTCTTTGCCGTCTTTTTCTACCAACATGCGTGCAACAGATCTTCTTTCTCCTCCCAAAGCAGGATCGACTTCCAAGTTAAATCCTTTCTTTTCTTTTACGGGAAGTTTTGAAAGTACGGCATCTCCATATTCACCACCTGCTATATCAATAGCCTTCACAAAATGATAATCCATACCTGTCATTTCGCCCAATGCTTTGGCAATATCGCCATTGTGTTTGTTGCGGTCGGAGTTTTTATCGACTTCCTGAAGCGCAACAAGATCTGGATCTGCTTTTTTGATGACCTCCGCAATGACCTTTAGATCTGGAATTCCTCCAGATCTAGCGCCAAAGATATTATAGGTCATTGTTTTTACAATGATATCCTTTTTTGGAGGGTCGATAACAGGTTCATTACCTCCACCGCCTTTTCCGCATGCCAAAACCATGCTGCCCATTATGATTAACCCAATTAATTTCTTCATGTTATCTATAGATTAAATCCCACATTAGAATGCTACCAATTCGGCAATCGAAGTGGTATCGCCATTACCCGCACTGCTTAATACCGTTACTTTGTAATAACGACAGCTTACACTTTTCTCAAAATACATGGTTGCAGATGTATCTTCTGAGGAGGCTACAATGCTGAATAGACCAGCATCAGTCCAGGTATTTCCATCGTTGGATGTTTGTATAAGTACATTTTTTGGAAAAAGATAGGCATTATTAGCACCTGTTCTTCCGTATAATGTAATTCCATGGAGCGTATGGGTGGCATTCATATCAATGGTCAAGTAATGCGGATGTGGCGGCCTCCAACCGTTAACTCGACGATAGGTGGATAACCAAATCATTTCCTTGGTACCATCAATGGCATATTTCGCTCTTCCACCGGCACCATCGTAATCATCATCCGAATAATCGTGAATCTCCCAACCTTCAATGGAGATTGGTGTAAAAGGATTTGATTCATAGACTCCATTTACCAGATAAAAGGTAGTCCTAAGGTTTTCTTTAACCGGTAGGCTGGGTTGAACATCACTGATTGAAACAGGAATGATATAGGTTTTTGTACCGCCCAATTTTATAGGGTTTATCTCCAGGTTACTATTATTAGATCCGGCATTTCCCGGTTGAATGATAACAGACGGACTGGAAATTTTATAACTTTCGACAGGTGGCAATTCATAATTTGTATTGTTCTGTTGGTTATATTGATCTACCTTTTCTTGGTCAATCTCAAAATTTACGGTTACAGGGTTGCTTAATATACTGAATCCGCCATAGCCAGCTCCAAAAGCAATATTGGTCCATTCATCTTTAATGGCCAAACTTTTAGGTACAGCACCGTTACTAGCGGATTGCATGAAAACTTTGGTATACTGATCTTGGTTTTCGACATCCAAAGCCTGTTCTTTACAACTTTGTAAGAAGAACAGCGGGGAGGATAATAACAGTAATGCGGATAATCGCATACTGTTTTTTATGTTTTTATTAACTAGACTTTTCATTGATCCTTTCATTTTTGGGTTAGATTTACCAACCTGGGTTCTGAACTAAATTTGGGTTACGTTGAATTTCCGCTTGTGGAATAGGAAAATAATAAAAGCTTTTGCGGAAAACCCGGCTTTCAAACCTTGTCCTTTTAAAGAAGGCAAGATCGGTATTGGAGGTTCCTCCTTCTGCATTCATACCATACATTGGTCCCGCATCAGTCTGTTCTGCAACCTTCCATCTTCTGGTATCAAAATAACGCAGATGTTCCATGGTCAATTCGATACGTCTTTCCAATCGGATCTGGTTTCTCATCTCCGATTGCGATAAACCTGCAGATAATGCAGGGATTCCACCGCGTTCCCTGATTTGGTTTAGATATTTTAGGATATCTGGATTGTTAGGGCTAGACTCATTTAGCGCTTCTACATAGTTCAAAAGTATTTCTGCATAGCGCATCATCACATGAGGTCTCGCGACGTTATTCTGCGTTGGATGATAGGTTGGCGATACGTTCTTACGGAAAAGATATCCAGTCTCTGAATAATCGTGTGATCCCCCTTTTCCAGATTCTCCAGTATAATACAGTTGGATTTCTCGAACCCCCAAGCTGGAGGTTGTATTGATCCAATCACTGCCGGAATAGGTTATAGTTGCATAAAAACGTGGTTCGCGATTCTTGTACATATTGAACGTGTTCTTTGCACGTGTGGAACCAGGTGCCTGAAAGCTACTAAATCCTGTTTCGGAATAACCACTTGCGGAATTGATGTTGGGAACTCCTGCGGCATTGTATCCGGTTATTGGAGACTCCCCATTTACCATGCGGTAAGCATCCACCAATTGCTGGGTTGGACCCATGGAAGCATATCCACTCGCTAATCTTGGGGTACAGGATCTTTGATAGCTTGATAAACCATTGTTATTCCTACCTATAATCCATTCAATGTTCCAAGAATCCAGAAAAAGGTCACGATAGGATAAAAACGGATCCAGTTCACCATTTGATTTATTTTTTCGGTAAAGGCCTAATTTTCCAGATGATTCAGCATAATTAATAACCTCTTTTGCAGCTTCAGCCGCTTTTGCCCACTTATTTACATCATAACTAGAACTGAACAATAATTTTCCATCCTTATTAGCAAGAGTTAAATAATCCTGATTCCCGTTATTCAATGGACTTGCCGCATAAAGTAATACACGGCTTTTCACGGCTCTACAAAGAATTTTACTCGCTCTTCCCATGTCATTCTCCAAGACATTATCTCCATTGGCGTAATGTTCCACATCTAGGTCAGCTTCTGCTAAGTTTAGCTCAGTGACAATATAATCTACACATTCATCATAGGAGCTACGTGGCATCTGCATATTAGGATCCGTTAAAGGGAGATCCGGTGCAATTTCCTCATCACCAATGATAATGAAAGGCCCATATTGTTTTAGGATTTCTGCGTAGAAGAATGCTCTTAAAAACCGAGCTTCTGCTTTTCTCTTTTTGATTAGAGCTGCACCTTCTCTTTCTTGGAGAATTTCCTCGTTTCCATCAATGTTATTAATGAAGGTTGTAGCAGTACGAATGCCTTTATAATAATGGTCCCAGAAGTTCCAATAATTGGAGGAGGCATTCCAGTTACCAAGATTCACTTGAAAAGGAGTTCCTCGTTGCGATACGTCGTTGTCATCCGAAATAACATCCCAAGGAGTAGTGTTGGTTCGGTGTGCTTCATCGCGTATAAAATTGTACGTTCCTGCCAACCAATCCTCGGAAAGTTTTCTTCTATTAAATACTTCCTCCAGCGATAACCTGTCATCAGGTACCTGGTTCAGGAATTCTTTTTGACAGGAGCTTCCAAGCATCAAAAGAGCTGCAGCAAGGACAGGTGTTATGGTATTTTTTAAATTAAATTTCATGATTGGAAGGATTAAAAGTTAACATTTAGACCTAAACTATACGTTTTGACATTTGGATAGCGGGTTCCACGGCCATCCCCTAATTCCATATCCCAGAATTTGAAAGGTGTCCAAGTAACCAGGTTGTATCCTGCGAAAAATATATTCGCATTGTTCAGACCGATGGGATTTGTCCAATTTTTAGGTAACATATAAGATAACTGAACGTCTTTTAATCGGATATAGCGGCCATTTTTCACCCACCAGGTGGATGTTTGGTAGTTTCCGTTCGGGCTACCATCTGATAAACGAGGGTAGAAAGCATCCTGACGAGGGTTGTCAATAGTCCAACGATCTTCAATATTGCTCAGCAGGTTACCACGGCTCATGGATACTGAGAATGGCATTAAACCTTCACCGTTCATATGTACATCCACATTACCTACACCTTGGAATAGGGTAGATAGGGATAGGTTTTTATAATTTACACTAAATCCAAATCCATATACAAATTCAGGAATTGTTCCATATCCGATTGGCACTTTATCAAAATCATCAATCTTTCCATCACCATTAACATCTTGAAATTTGATGTCTCCTGGTCTTACAAGTCCCGAATGTAATGGACCATTGGCAATTTCTTCTTCCGTTTCGAATAGACTCAGAGCTACAAGACCCATACGTTGACCTAATTTTTGACCCTTTTGATCTAGCCAAGGATATAATGGATCAGGTTGGTCATTTTCCACGATTTTATTTCTGTTCAACGTGAAATTTCCTAAGATTTGGAATCCGAAATCATTGAACTTTTTGGTATACGTGATGGATCCATCAAAACCTTTATTATCAATGATTCCTAAGTTACCGAATGGTGCCGTCTGTAAACCTACATAGGTTGGAACATTGCCACGACGAAGGAAAATACCTTCTCTGCGCTCTTTGAACAAATCAAATTGTAGGCTAAATTCATTGTTTTTGGTCTGTAAATCTATACCTAAGTTGCTCTTGATAGATGTTTCCCAAGTCACATTAACACCATATTCACCAATATTATACCCCGTAGCAAAATTGGTTCCTCTATTTTTTCCGAAGTTATATCCACCAGTATTGGCAATGGTGGAGATATAGGCAAAACGGGTCTCGCCTGATTCACTTAAGATTCTGCTGCTTCCTACTTTACCATGGGAAAATCTCAGTTTAGCAACGGGCAATGTTTCCTTCAAACCCGCAAAGAAATTTTCCTCGCTCAATACCCAGGCCAAGCCAACGGATGGGAAGAATCCAAAGCGATTCGCTGGAGCAAAGTTTTCAGAACCATTGTAGCCAAAGTTGGCCTCTAAAAAATATTTATCAGCATAGGAATAGGTTCCTCTTCCCGACAAACCTAAAAATCGGAAGGGTAGGGAAGAAATCAATGTTCCTGCCTGCGAATTCAACTCGTCGGACTTGTTGAACAACAACATTCCAGTTGTGGTATGTTTTCCAAAAGTACGATTGTAATTGAAAGCTCCTTCTAAATAGATGGTCCTAGTTCCTTGTGAAGATCTATCGAAGCTTAAGAAACGATCGCCTTCAAAGGTTTGCTCGTATTGCATTTCACCATTTTCATCCCTACCGGTAGCCAAATAAGAACTTGGACGTTTTGTTCTTCGCATACTCGTATAGTTGTAAACATCGAAGGAGAACATCGCCGTAGCGGAAAGTCCTTTGGTGATAAATGGTAATTGTTGGGTTGCCCGAAGGTTAGAAAACAATTGATTTCTCCACTGATTGGCATATCCTGTTTGGGTTAAGTGGGCATATGGATTGACCAAGGAGCCAGCTCTTTGGTCAGGTACCGTCCCGTTTTCATACATGGCCGGGTGCAGGACAGGAGTTACCATCCACGCATTGGCAAAGATATCGCCATTTCCCGTTGCCGGATAATTGGCATTGGCCAAGTAACCTTGGATTCCCAATTCAATCTTTGTATTGATGGATGGTCTTACTGTCAGGTTGGAGGTTAGGTTGTACCTCTTATAACCTACTTGTTGGTTATAATTCACACTAGGGTCTTCAGTATATAAACCATTTTCGTCGTAATAGCTGGTACCAACATAATAGGTTGCCAAGTCAGATCCCCCGCTGATGTTCAGGTTTCCTCTACGTTGCTGACCAAAATCCCGGAAAAGGACATCCATCCAATCCACATTTGGATAGAGGTATGGATCTTCTCCACTCGCCGTTTTTTCAATTCTTTCTTCACTATAGATTGGAGCAGCTCCTCGGTTCGTCAATGCTTCATTTGACATGCGCATATAAGTTATACCATCTGCGAATTCTGGTAATTTGGTGAATTGGGTAACCCCTTCATAATACCTGAAGCTAAATTTTGGTTTTCCTGCTTGTCCAGCTTTGGTTTTGATAATGACAACCCCGTTGGCACCACGAACACCATATACGGAAGTTGCAGCTGCATCTTTTAGCACCGTAAAGCTTTCTATATCTTCTGGATCTACGTTGGACATACTTCTAGGTGTACCGTCCACCAAAATCAATGGAGCACTTAATCCTTGGCTGAAAGTCGAAATTCCTCGGATCCAAATCCCCGCATCATCAAAACCAGGCTCTCCTGTACGTTGTACTGCAATAACCCCAGAAACCTTTCCAGCTATAGCATTGGTGAGGTTTGCTGCTGGGACCTGTAGTTTTTTCGCTTCTACAGTTGACTGCGAACCCACAACAGACAATTTCTTTTGCGTACCGAATCCGACAACCACCACCTCATCGATTCCTGCTTCCGTGATTTCCATGGTAACCTCGATGGATTTATTCGTTCCAATATTTGTTTCAATAGTCTTGTAACCTACAATCTGAAAAACAAGTTCACTATTGTTTGGAACATTCAGGATGAACTTACCGTTCAAGTCAGTAGTGGTCCCATTGGATTGTTTTCCTTTTTGGTATACAGTTACCCCTGCTAAGGGATTACCATCTGTATCTTTTACGGTACCCGTAATTTCACTTTGAGGAGATGTAGGGCCGGTTTTTCGTGGCGCTGGTTTGCTCACGATGCGAACAAAATCATGTTTGGTTTCAATGGTGAGGTTATGTTTTGCCAGTATGGCATTAAGCACCTCTCGAGCGGTGTTTTTCCCCGAATAGTTCACCTTGGATTTCAAGTAACTCGCATCGTTATTATAGGCTAAAGGAATATTGTATTTGGTTTGCAATTCTTCCAATGCCGTTTGCAGACTGATATTCTTAAAATCTACTTTTATTGTTTTTAGCAACTCCTTCTGTCCGTAAGATTCTGTACTGGCGAATACGATACAGCAGGTAAGGAGAAAACTCCAGAGCATAAATGATTTACGCATAATCTGTCGTAGGTTAGGGTTATATAAAATGAGTCGAATTTTTTGCATCTTTGCATAAATTAATAAAGGTTAAAACTTTGTTGATTGTCTCTGCTAATCAGTTAGTTTCTCAGGCAAGTTGATTACAGAAAAATAATTGCAGGGGTGCCTGGCACTCCTGTTTTTTTTAAAGTGTTAGCTATTATTTCTTTTTAATTTCCCATAGTTGATCAGATTTTTTAATGAGGTTAGCATTATTCATTTCCGCAAGTGTTTGTAATACTTGTTCAATACTTTTTCTTTTGAAGGTGATGGTGGTTTTTGTATTGGCAATCTCCGGTGAAACGGTGATGGAATCGCCATAATACCTATACGCCTTTTTAAGGATAGTGCTCAGTTTTTCTCCGAAATGCACCAATTCCTTATTGTACCAATTGTTATTATTAAAAGATTTGACTTCCCAATTGTTATTTGTTAGCACAGCTCTTTCGCCTTTGTTCAGCTCAACTTTATGGCCTGTTGATTGGGTTATTTGTGTTTCAAGACTGGTAAAATCTTGGTTTAACAGGGTTGAATAACTCTTTTCGTCCATTTGAAAAACTTTTACTTTTCCCGAATTGACTTCTACAGATTTTTCAATATCAGAATCGATATTGAAGGAGGTACCAACTACTCGGGTTACAAAATCTTTGGATAAAATGAGGAAAGGTCTCTGCGGATCTTTTGCCACATCGAAGAATGCTTCTCCTTGTAACTTAACGATTCGAAGTTGACCGGTAGTAGATTTTGCATAGGTAATGCTGGAATTTCCATTAAGCTTTATTTCAGTACTGTCGGAAAGCCTGAAGTGTTTTTGTTCGCCATGTAAGGTACTGATGGTTTCCCAAACGATTTCTTGTTGCTTTGTTGATTTTTTAGGATATAGGAATATTCCTGCAATTACAAGGGATGCAACCAAAGCCCAACCCAAGTAATGGAAAGGAAACCGTTTTGTTGATCTGTGGGAATTTTGGTTTAATATGGATTGTAATATGCGGTTTTTAGTTTTTTCTTGGTTAGGGTAGATTGGGTATTCTTGGATTTGTACTTTCAATAGGTCATAATCCATTTGCATGGATTGGAGGAGATCTTTGAGAGCGGATGATGATTCAAATAGTTGTTTTAATCTGGATAGCTCTTGGTTATTGAGTTTTCCAGACTTAAACTTTTCAAGTAAGGTCAATATTTCTTTGGTGGTCATACCTATATATATCCTGAAACTGGATTATAGTAGGGTTGTGGGATGATAAAAGTTTGTAAGTTATTGATTTTCAAGTTTATTATTTTTACGTCATTGCGAGCCACCCCGTCATTGCGAGGAACGAAGCAATCTTTCGACTTTGTCATCCTGAGCATCGCCGAAGGATCTATACGGGTACCAACGAACAGATGCTTCGACTACGCTCAGCATGACATGCGGGAAGATTGCTTCGTCGTGCCTCCTCGCAATGACGGAAGGCTCCTCGCAATGACGGAAAGGTCCTCGCTATGCCGGATGGCTCCTCTCACGACATAAAGCCTCCTCGCAATGACGTAGGCTTATAATTTAACACCTTTATAAAAACAAAAATCTTAACTAAATTAGACCTCAAGTTTTAGATTCGAACTCAATTTTTACATTAAATCCCAAGTTTTAAATTTTACCTAAACTCAATCATCAAAAAAACCATCACCATGAAAAAATCCCTAACCCCAGAAAGATCCACAGAACTTCTCCAAATCCTTCAAAAACGATTTGAAAAGAACATGGTTAGACATCCAAATATCACCTGGGAAATAGTTTCAAAATCCCTTCAGGAAAAACCTGAAAAACTATACATCATCAATGAAATGGAAGAAACTGAAGGAGAACCCGATGTCGTTTCGTTATCCAAATCCTCCGAAGACATTATTTTTGTCGATTGCGCAGCGGAAAGCCCCAAGGGTAGAAGAAGTTTCTGCTACGATCAAGATGCTTTAGACTCCAGAAAAGAACACAAACCCAAACACAGCGCAATTGGCTTTGCCAAAGAAATCGGTATCGCCCTATTGAACGAAGAAGAATACCATACCCTTCAGTCCTTCGGGAAATTTGACCTCAAAACCAGCTCCTGGCTAGCAACTCCAGCAGCAGTTCGGGATTTGGGAGGCGCTATTTTTGGCGATAGACGCTATAACCGAGTATTCATATACCACAACGGAGCAGAGTCATATTATGCTGCAAGGGGATTTCGCGGAAAAATTATCCTATAATTTTATATACCTAAGAAAATTATGTATATTAGATTTATAAATACTAATCTACATGAAGGATTCCAAATTATTGAAAGGTACTTTGCAGACCATCATCCTGAAATTACTGTCAGGTACGGATCGGATGTATGGCTATGAGATCACCCAACAGGTCAAACAATTAACCGAAGGTGAATTTGTATTGACCGAAGGTGCATTATACCCAGCTCTGCATAAATTAGAGGCTGAGGGTTTGTTGGCCACGGAGTCGGAGATAGTAGATGGTAGGGCAAGGAAATATTACTCCTTAACAGCAAAGGGAAAAGAGGAGCAAGTGGCCAAAGTGCAGGATGCACTCACTTTTGTGGAGAAACTTCAGCTGATCTTGAATGCAAAACCAAGTATATCATAATGGAAAAGAAATTGAATAAAACGGAGCTAAAGGAGCTTTTGGCCTTTATTGAGCATAAAGGATATACCTTTGTGGATGTTCAATTAGAAATTCTGGATCATTTTGCCTGCAAGGTGGAAGAATTGATGACAGAGAATCCAACTTTGAATTTAAAAGGAGCCATGATACAAGCCCATCAAAGTTTTGGGGCAATGGGTTTTTCTGAAATTGAAGATTCCTTTGACCTTGGTCTTCAGAATAAATTCGTAAAGAGTCTTCCAGGAGATTTTTGGCTATTCATGAAAAGCTGGCGATCACCAGTTTATATCCTCTATTTTACTCTTTTCGCATATTTCATTCCGTTTACTGCAAGTCCGTTTTGGGACGGGATTAAAATGGGATTGGTTGCTAGTATTATCATATTCGTTCCGGTTTATCTACTTAAATACAGGCCTATTTACAATAAATATAAGCTTTACAGATCTTATATTGGTATGATGATCCCTATGTTTACCATATTGGTTTTGTTGATTTCCGGAGAATGGCTCAGCAAATATATGCCATTAGCTTTATCCAATATTCTTATTCTAGTTTTTATCTATGTGGCTCTAGGTATCTTGGATATATTCCACCGAAATTTAAAACTGATCGTTAAAAGAGTAGATGAAATGGAATTTGAGACACATTATTCCTAAAAAGCCATTTAAATCCTGTTAACTATGAATAGAGCCTCCTCAAAAATCACTTGAGCTTGGAAATTTTGCCTATCGAATAATAACTAGTCTTTACTGTGAATTCATTAACCTAATTATTACGGTGTTGTAAATGTACCTAACAAATATCTTCAATGATAATCGAACGGCTAAAGTAAACCTAAAGTCTTTATTTGCTGATAAGGTTAAAGATGGGCGGGTGTACGCAGAATGGTTTTCGGATACAGTGACTGCATACAGAGGGAAATTTCTATATTCTATGCATATGGGCTTTTCCTAATTTTTTGAACATGAATTTGAATACAGCTTTGAAAAAGGATTATTAAAAAATGCTTCTTATTTTGATAATTCCTTATCTATAAACACACCTTTTTATGGGCAAATTCGGAAACTTAATTCAACTATCGACTCCCTTATTAACTGGCAAGCACTTCCTCCAATCACAGAAACGATTACATTGCAACTTTCTGTTGAGGCCAATGAATTGGGACATGTGGATTCTATATTATCAATTTACGGAAACAACGAGATCTTTATTCAAGAAGCGATCCGAGTTTCAAGGTTATTAAAAAATATTCCCGTAATTTATAAAAGAGGTAAAATCATGAAAATTTCATTTTATTTACCTTTTACTTTTTCCCAGAAAAAACAAAAAGAGAATATGTAATGGAATTCGATTTTTTAAATTGCGCAGAATCGCGTTTTTTGACAAAAAAAAACGAGGATCCTAAAATCCTCGTTTCTCTTCTGTACCCAGGGCCGGGATCGAACCGGCACGAATTGCTTCATTGGTGTTTGAGACCAACGCGTCTACCAATTCCGCCACCTGGGCATATTCCGTTTGGAATGATGCAAATATAGGGCTTCTACTTTATTCTCCAAAAATAATTTTATCCTATGCCCTAAACTTATTGATTTTAAGCCTATTTATTTTTGTATAGTTGAATTTTATAGCTCAGATTCTAAAATAATAAATGATTTTAATAGGTAAACATGAGTAAAATTGAAGGAAATTCCCCTTGCATTACATACATTTTTCCCTATCTTGTAAACATGGTAACCGAACAATTAGCCTTTTTAATCTTAGCTGCGATATGTATCATTGCAGGTGTAATCTTGCAAAAATCTAATAAGCCAGGCAGGTTTTACAATCGCTTATATTTCATAGGAGGGGTTCTTATTATTTTTTTCCTTTATAGCTATTTTTTCAGTTAAAGTTGGGATAGCCTCAATTCTAGCTGGAATAACCTCAGTATAAACAGATAAAATTCCAATTTCTCTATAAAATATACTATTTATTCAATTCTCCTTTTCCCATAAACTTAATTGATTTGGAGATAAAGCACTATTAGACTACGTGAAACCCTTTCTTTTACCTTTACTAAGTACCAATCAAAAAAGCAAATCTATAGGTTCCAAGACATCCCTCTTGAACGAACCTTTGATTCATAATGAATCCATAATCCAAGTATATTGTAAGTGAGTTGTAAGTGCTAAAAGTCACTTACAACTCACTTACATGTCACATACACCTCACTTAATCCCCGAACCAAACCTTAACAAAAGTTAACATTGATTAACATACTTCCAATTAAACGTTTTGATTTTTCCTCCCTCTAAAAGAGTATAAAACAAATTTGAAAACGATATAAAAATAGAATCATATGAAAAAGATATTCACTATAGCAGCATTGGTCGCAGGGATTTCATTCTCCGCATTGTCGCAGGAAAAGAAAGAAGAAGTACGTCAGGATGTTAAAAAAGAACGCCGTATGAAAATTGACCGGAAGGAAATGAAACCAAAATCTCCAGAAGAGATTGCGAAACTGAAGACTGAACATATGGATAAAGAGTTGAAGTTTACCGAAGCTCAGAAAAAGGAAGTTTATGTTTTCCAATTGGAGAAAGCTAAAAAAATGGAAGCAAAACGCAATGAGATGATCGCAGCGCGAGAAATCCACCGTAAAGAAATGAAAGCGGAGCAAGATGCCTTCCAAAAGCTTTTGACACCAGAACAGTTGGCGATTTTTAAAGATAAATTGGCAGATGGTAAAAGAGGAAGATTTGAACGTGGTGGGAAAGAATTCAGAACCCGTGAAATGCGCCATAAACGCATGGACCGTAAAATGCCTATAGAAAAAGAAACAAAAGAGGTTAAAGAGAATAGTTCAAATAGTTAAGCGAATAGAACAGTTCAAAAAAACAGAATAGTTCAAATAGTTAGTTAGATTAGTTCAAAATAATAAAAAGAGGTTAGTAATTCTAATTGGTTGATTAGGTTAGTAATATTAGTTAGTGGTTATATGTTTAATTGAAGAAGGCCCCGCAGCGATGCGTGGCCTTTCTTTATTTTTATAAACGATTTTTTATTCATGAGTTTTATTCATGAGTTTTATCTCGAATTATGAATTCATAGTATTGATCTTGGAACCATCCTCAAGGTCCTTGGTCACCGTAACAGAACTTGGTATCCTTTCTTTCAGTTCTTCCACATGCGAAATAATCCCAACCACGCGGTTTTCCTGCTGCAAATATTGCAGCGTATCAAAAACCGTATTGATGGAATCAGCATCCTGCGTTCCAAAACCCTCATCGATAAAGAAGAAGTTCCTATCCGCTTTGTTCAAGGATTGAATGTTTTCTGCCAAGGCTAAGGCCAAACATAAGGATGCCTGGAACCCTTGCCCTCCTGAAAGGGTTTTTACCGATCTCCTATAACCATTGTTCAAATAATCGATCACTTCAAACTCATTGCTTTCATTGATCGTCAGACTCAACTGGTTCCGGGTCAAACGATGGAAACGATGATTCGCCATCTCACACATCTGCCTTAAATGAATTCCCGAAACATAATTCACAAAACCATTACCCTTGAAAAGGTTTTCCATGGTCTTTAGATTGCTTCCGCGATTGCTCAAGGCATCAAACTCCTCCAATAATTTTTCTTTCTTGCCAAACTCCACCGATAGATGGTTCAATTCCTTTTCCAATCCACCCGTTAAGGAAAGCTGAAGTTCCAATTCCTCTTTTTTCAGATTGAATAGGGCATGGGTGGTCTCCAATTCCTCTTCTGAGTAGGTTTTTTGAACCAGAAAATCTTTTAAAGCGGCGATCTGCGTCTCCAACACCTCCAAACGGACATAAAATTGCTGAATCCGTTGACGGATATTTTCTACATCCAATGGCCGTTGGATAATCTGTTGCACCTCAATAATATCATTGAACCTGAACTCCTGCAATAATTTTGTCAACTGCTCTTTTCGGGTTTTCAATTGAAGGTTGAAACCGCTCAACTGGTCGATAGCGGATTGGTATTGACCCACCACCTCTGCCAATTTTGTGCGGAAGGTGTTGACCTTTTGGTTCAAGCTTAAATAGGTGGTTTCTATATGAACAACCGAAGTCTCCAAGGTCAATTTGGACTTTTTTACCTCATCCAAGCCCTGCGCGACAAATTCCGAAAATTGGAATTTCTGCAGATTATTCTGGTTCTGCTTGTTGACACCCTGAAAAACGGAAATTTCATTGCGAATGACTTCCAATTCCTTTTCGTATTTCTGGATATTCTCGCGAGTTTTTGAAAGTTCGGATTGCGTCTGTTTTATTTGGGCCTCCAGATCAAGGATCTGCTGCTCATTCTGTTTTAATTTCTGTTTCTGCGCCTCAAACGCATTCGGATCTTCTGTAGAATATCCTTCCCAGTTAAACTGCTGGATGTGGTTTTCCATTAACGAATCCAATCGCTGAAGATCCAACGTCAACCGTTCTTCTTGTACTTTACGCGTGCCCAACGAATGTGCATTTAAGCTAAGTCTTTGTCTTAAGGTTTGGAAATCAGTACGGCTTACTTCCAGGTTTTTCCGAAGATCTTTACTTTTCTGAAGCTCTTCCTGGATATGTTCCGCCACCATGGGTTGAGGGTGGTCCAAGGCGCCACAGAGCGGACAAGCTTGCCCAGATTGCAGTTCATTGGCAAATGTACTCAGTTTTGCCTGCACCTGAAGCTGTGTTTCCTGTTCCCGTTGCTGTAGGAGCTGGTTTTCCAGCAATTGCAGCTCTTTGGAAATCATATCCTCATAATTGTCCAAATGGTAGCCTTCCTGACTGAAGGCTTTCAGCTCGCTTGCGATGTCGTTTTTGCACTGTTCCGATTGTTGTTTGACCTGTTGGATCTGCTGTTGGAAATTTTCCCGTTGCTGATACCATTTTTCCATGGCAATCAATTGGCTGCTGTCTATTTTTTGGGCTTTCAGCTTTTCCAGCTCTTCTTCGAAGTGCTGGCTTTTTGCTGCCAGTTCCAACTCAGCTTGCTTGGTCCTTTCCACAAAAGGAGTGCCTTTCGCCAAACGTACTTCCGATTCCTCGATCTTACGTTCATTCTCTTTAATCTGTAGGATCAGTTTGTAATCTTCGACCTGTGTCCTGAAATTGTTAAGGTTCAGGTAATCGGATTGGATCGCATGGATTTCCCGATCGATCACATCGATCTCATGGGATTGACGATCTTTTGTAGCACGAAGATTCTCGATCTTATGGATCAGGGTCTCCCGCTCGGTATTCAATGCCTGCAGGTTGTTCAGAGGCTCACGGAAGGCATTTGCCGTTTGCTCGTATTTGTTCAGCTCTTTTTCCTGCTGTTGTATTTTATCCTTGCTCTGCTGGAGCTCGGCGAATTGCGCTTGTTTTTGCTGCAATTCGATCTGCTTATCCTTGAATTCCTGGATCTGCTGCACCTTATCCAAAAGTTCCTGATAGGTTTCGCGGGTCTGCACCAACGTTTCCTTCGCTTCTTTCACTTCCAGTTTTTTCTGCTCCAAGGCTTCTGCGGAGATGCTTTCAAATCCGGAGAGCGCTCCTCTGAGGTTTTCCAGTTTGCGATTGTTCGCAGCTTGAAGATGGGATACTTTTGGTCCCAGGTCAAACTTGTTCAGGAAGAAGATTTCCTTCATCATTTCGGAACGTTCCTTTCCTTTAAGCTCCAAAAATTCCTTGAACTGTCCTTGTGGGATAATGATTGTACGACGAAAGTTGGGGTAGGAGAGGTTAGTGATCAAAGCACCATCCGCCGATTCCATGGGAATCCAGGCTTCCTCTTTCCATTCGTAGGCGGTACGTTCGATAGGCGTGGTGTCCTCGAAGTTCTTCCTCCGTTTCCATTGGGCAACAAAGCGGAACTTTCGGTTCTCGTAATTGAGGAATTCAAATACAATCTGTGTTTGATTGGATTTGAGGTTCATCATGTTGTAGGCGCGTTTGTCGGTTTTGTTCAACCGTTCCGTATCGCCGTATAAGGCAAAACTGATGGCCTCCAAAATGGATGATTTTCCGGAGCCAACAGCGCCAAAGATGCCGAATAATCCGGCATCCGTTAATTGGGTAAAATCTATGGTTTGCTTCTCCTGATAGGAGTAAAGCCCTTCAATGCTCAGTGATAATGGCAGCATAAATTAATCTTCCTTTTCTAGGTTAATCTTCCTTTTCTAGGGTATTCGTAGATACCTCATCAAATAATAACATTAATTCTTCGTTAGGTTCCTGGCCGTATTTTGACTTGAAGTAATCGATGAACAAATCCTTCATATCTTGCTCCAGGTTAACATGTTCACAAGTGCTGGCAAGTTGATTGGCCTGCTTGACCACTGGAATAATATGGATGATGCCATCATGGGCTTCATGCAGGCGTTTCATATCCTGTGCCGTCAGGAAGGTATCACTCTCAATGGTCAATTCGACCAGGCTATTCGGGTTTTCATGCAACCAAACGACTGCCTCATCAATGGAGGTGAATCTTTTTCGGAATAAGGATCGCCCTTTTGTCAATGGAATTGTTCGTGTCAATGCGTTTTTATTAGGTTCCAGATCTACAATGACCACCTGTTTTTCCTGTCCGCTTTCAGAAAAGGAGTAGCACAATGGGCTACTTGGATAGACCACTGGTCTATCTTCCGGACCAATCTGATGATAGCGGTGCAAATGTCCCAAAGCGGTGTATTGGATCTGCTGGGGGATGCTGTCTGAATAGACCAGATCCGCATAGCCTAATTTGATCGGTTTTTCGCCTTCAGGTTCTTCCAATATTTCCCCACCTCTTTTTAACATGTACAGATGCGTTGTCAGGATATTAACGCCATAGCCGTCGCAATATTGCTGTGCAAGGGAGCTCCAACTCTCTTTAAGGGCTTCCTGCAATTGTGCGGCCTTGTCCTCAAATCCCAGAAATTGTTTTAAACGGATTTCATTGGCAAATGGGGTGGCTAAAATTCTGGCCGGATAATAGTATTTTGGGAGTTTGATTTCCATAAACCCTTTATCCACTTTGATGATATCAAAGGCATTTTCCACGGTTAATGGCCTTACTTCCATATGGGGATATCCAAAAAAGAAGATGCCACAGGCTCTAGCCAACGGATCCGGGGAATCTATACGATCGGGCGAATCGTGATTGCCTGCAATGGCAATGACCGGTCTTTTGCCCTCGTTTGTCAGTCTTTTTAAGGTTTTATATAATAATTCCGTGGCTTCGACGGTAGGATTGAAGTTATCGAACAGATCGCCTGCCACAAGTACTAAGTCCACTTCTTCACGTTCAGCGATCTCGCAAATCTCTTCCATGACCTCCCGTTGTTCCTCCATTCGGGAAAAGAAGTCGAGCTTTTTGCCAAGATGCCAATCTCCAGTATGTAATATGCGCATGAATCAATTTTTTGTTAAGGTGATGGTTAAAAGTACAGTTTTTTCAACAGCTTAGGCGTTAAGAAATGTCAAAACTTATCCGCTCGTGCAAAAGAAAATGTGGTCAGATGGTCTGAACTATATACCTAGTTCCGAACAACCGACCACATCTAAAATCCTATTCCTGAGGAATATGGACTTCTATTTAGGGTGTTACCTGAGTCTTTTTGGGACGTTTATACTAATCTTTTAAGATGGTATGAGGTTCTGTTTTACCATTATGGCAAGTGTTACAGGTAATGTTCATTACTTTACCCTCATGCTCATGCTTGAAATGCTTTTTGTTGATCTGATTGGTCATTTTGATCATGTACCGCGCTACATCTTTGTTTGGATTGGTATCCAAAGCGAAATCCAATCCGCGTTCGCCATTTGCTTTTGGGGCATGGCAGTGGTTACATTTTACGCCCAATGCCATGTTGAATGATTTCATGACTTTGTCCAGCTCCTCGTGAGAGATATTTTTAGGTAATACTTTTAAGTTTTTAGGTCTTTCTTCTTGTTTTGCCTGATTAAAAGCTGTTAATCCAACGACGATGGCGAAGACAGCTAGCAGGGTAATCATTGTTCTTTTCATGTGCAATTTTTTTGATAGGTAATGCAATATACTAAGTATTTTAAAGAAATGTAATAATAATGTCATGAGAAATTATATTACATTGGAAAACAGCGTGTTGTATCGTTTGGTTTGTCGGTAAAAATTGGAGTTGCTATCTTGCGACCCTATTTTTATAGATAAATCACCTGAAAACCCTAGGTTTTCCTATTGAAAAACATGAAAAGAATCGTTATTGTTTTAGCTGTTATTTTATCGTTTACAGCATTTTCTGCACAGGCTCAATTGAAGGCTGTGAAAGCTAAGTCCGGTTATTCGTATTGGGTAAGAGTTCCAAAAGATATCAAGGCAAAAGAGAAATTACCTGTTATTGTTTTTTTGCATGGGCGTAGTCTTTCGGGGCATGATTTGAATCGGGTTAAGCGGTATGGTGTTCTGAGGGCAATCGAGCGGGGTAAGGATTTGGATGCGATTGTGGTTGCTCCGCAGACTTCCAACGGATGGAATCCGGATAAAGTGGTTAAAGTGTTGGATGAGGTTTTGGAGGATTATCCTGCTGATAGGCATCGTGTTTATGTGTGTGGGATGAGTATGGGTGGTTATGGTACGTTGGATGTGGCTGGAAAGTATCCTGACCGTTTTGCTGCGGCGGTGGCTATCTGTGGGGGTGGAACGGTTTCCTATGCGTGTAATTTGACGCAAGTACCGGTTTGGATTCAGCATGGAAGTGCGGATACGGCCGTGCCGGCTTCGGAGAGTAAGAAAATCTATAATGCAATCAAGAAGTGTAATAAGAATGCGGATGCAACTTTGACGATAATTCCTGGTGGGACGCATGGAAGTGTGGAAAGGTTATTCCATGGGGAGAAGATTTATGATTTTATGTTTAAGTATTCGAAAGGGGATAATTTTAATGGAGGGAAGTAGGTTGTTTTTGGTATCCTGATCGGCGTCATCCTGAGCGTAGTCGAAGGATCTGTTCGCTAGTAACCGTACAGATCCTTCGACTTCGCTCAGGATGACATGGGGAAGGCAAAGCCTGACAGGTAGAAGGTCTGACATGGGGAAAGATTGCTTCGTCGTGCCTCCTCGCAATGACGCAACAATCTTCCAATGATGACGCTGTGATGCCTCCTCGCAATGACGCTGGGGACGATAAATTCTACAAAGTTCCCATAGCAGCAAATAATCCACCCAACATGCTAAACACGATTATCAAGCCATACAATACCAAAAAGCATATGATCAAGATTCCTACATACTTATAATGCTTTTTCAGAAATCCAAAAGCTGATTCCAATTCCGCGGAATTATTCATATCAATCGCTTTCTTTAAATTATCCCCAAATCTATAAAGCCATAAAATTGGCAGGAAATAAAGCGCCATAATAAATACAAATCCAATAAAACCTGCAAATCCAGCGAATATATTTAAGCCTTCGGCAGCAAACGGAGACATGTTTGGAGCTAATAAGAAGAAAAATCCTAAACCCAAAACATTTAATCCAATGCCGACAAATCCAATAATGGCCAAGAATTTACTCCATTTGGCAATTTCGCGGAGATGTTCGATGGAAAAAATCGTTAATTCCAGCTTAGATTTGAAAGAGGGGTTTGTTACATGCTGATCAGGTTGTCCATAAGCGGATTGCTCCGGTCTATGTTCATTTGGCTGTTGCGGATTGAATTCATTTTCATTTGATTCCATAGTACTTGTGGATTTAGTGGTTGAATAATTGTCTCCCTAAATATAAAACATATTTGCTTAAAAAATTGTTCCATTAACGGAAAATCAAAACATTTTTTGTATTTTAAGATTTATAAACCAAAGGAATAATTATGATTAGAGTACTGTTGATCGCGTTTGTGCTATTGATAACCGATGATATTAAGGCGCAAAAATTGGACTTGAATGCTGTTCGGAACGATTTCAATAAAGGGGTGAAGGATGAGAAATTATGTAAACGATATTTGGATCTTTTGGATGACCAAGCCGACACACCGGTCGAACGCGGATATGCAGCAGCCTTTCATATGTTCATGGCCAAACATACCTCCAATCCGTTCAAGAAAATGGGGTTCTTTAAGGATGGCAGAGACCGCTTGGAAAAAGAGTTAAAGTCCAATCCCAACAATGTAGAGCTTCGCTTCATCCGACTCAGCATACAATACCACATACCCAAGTACTTAGGCTATCACGATGCCATCAAAGGAGATAAGGATTACCTCAAAAACAACCTCCATAAATTGGATGATAAGTTTACGAAAGAAAAAATTTACAAATATTTAAAGGGTGCAAATATGTATACTACCGAAGAATTAGCGTTATTAGGTAGATAAACAAGTATATTAGCACAATGAACATTAAATTCCTATTCGTAGTAGCCCTTAGCTTATGCGCTCAATTTGCCCTTGCACAGATTAAACAGGTCATCCCTGAAGTTACTTCCCTCGATATTACCGATCGATTATCGGTAACCGTGATCCCAAGTGATAGCAGTCAGGTGGAGATCAAAGGGGAATTGGCAGATAAAGTAGAAATCATTATCGCTGGAAACAGCCTTCGTTTAAAAATGAAAGCCGGTTTCTTGATGAAAGGAAATCAAGCCCAGGTGATGGTCTATTCGCCAAGCTTGAACCGTTTAACCGCACGTAAAGGCTCCGAATTATATGTGGAACAGGAAGAATTACAGGGTGATAGCCTGTTCTTTACTTCGCTCGAAGGGGCTAAGATCCGGGCTAAAGTAGCCAGTAACGCTGTTGAAGCTATTGCAGGAACCGGAGCAAGCATCGACTTATTAGGTTCCAGCCAATCCTTATCCGCAACATCCACAGCCGGAGCTTCCATTTTCGCGAAGGATTTACAGGTTAAAAGTGCCTTTGCCAGGTTGAATGCAGGTGGTAAAATCGAAGTGAATGCCTCAGAATCGGCAGATGTGGAAACCAGGATGGGAGGGAGCATTGAAGTGTATGGCAAACCTGCACAAACCAAACAGCGTAAAATTGCCGGAGGAAAGATAAATTTTCATTAATAATGTTTAATTTTCATTAATTTATCTCCTTAAAAATCGTCCGTGATTTGTAACTTTGCGCCATGTCAGAAAAAATAATCATTCTCGATTTTGGATCTCAGTATACGCAGTTAATTGCACGTCGCGTTAGAGAGCTTAACGTTTATTGTGAAATTCATCCCTTCAACAACCTTCCAGCATTTGATGATACGGTAAAAGGAGTGATCTTTTCAGGTAGTCCTTATTCTGTTCGCCAGGAGGATGCGCCTCAAATCGATTTCCAAGCCATCCAAGCGAAATACCCTTTATTGGGGGTTTGTTATGGAGCGCAATATATTGCCCAGAAATCTGGAGGAGATGTTTTACCATCAGAAATACGTGAGTATGGACGTGCTAACCTACAGTTCGTAGACCAAGAGAATGCATTATTAAAAGGTATCCCTACGCAATCCCAAGTATGGATGAGCCATGGTGATACCATCAAAGAAGTTCCTAGTAATTTCACTATTATTTCCAGTACCGATAAAGTGCGTGTTGCAGCTTATCATGTACAAGGAACGAATACCTACGGTATCCAATTCCATCCGGAAGTAACCCACTCTACCGATGGCCAGGTTTTATTGAAAAACTTTGTGATCGATATCTGTGGATGTCATCAGGATTGGACGCCAGATGCTTTCGTTGAAACGACCGTGCAGGAATTGAAAGCGCAGTTAGGAGATGACCATGTGATCATGGCCCTTTCTGGAGGAGTAGATTCAACCGTAGCAGCGGTGTTGTTGCACCATGCAATCGGCAGTAAATTACACTGTTTCTTTGTAGACCATGGTTTGCTTCGTAAAGATGAATACGAGCAGGTTTTGGCTTCCTACAAGAACATGGGATTGAACATCAAGGGTGTTAATGCGAAAGAATTATTCTTTTCTAGACTAGCAGGTGTATCAGAACCTGAACAAAAACGTAAAATTATTGGTGCTTCCTTTATCGATGTATTCGATGAGGCGGCCAAAGAGATACAAAAAGAACTTCCAGAAGGAGCAGAGGCAAAATGGTTGGGTCAGGGTACCATTTACCCAGATATTATCGAATCCATTTCGGTCAAAGGTCCTTCAGCAACCATCAAGTCTCACCACAATGTGGGTGGATTACCTGATTACATGAAATTAAAGGTTATTGAGCCTTTAAAAACACTTTTCAAAGATGAGGTACGTCGAGTTGGTAAAACATTAGAAGTTGATCCGGCCATCCTTGGAAGACATCCTTTCCCAGGACCTGGACTTGCAATTCGAGTTTTAGGAGATATTACAGAAGAAAAGGTACGAATTTTGCAAGAGGCAGATGACATCTACATTCGCAATTTAAAAGAATCAGGATGGTACGATAAAGTTTGGCAAGCAGGAACTATTTTCTTGCCTGTACAATCAGTGGGCGTAATGGGCGATGAACGTACTTACGAACATGTTGTTGCCCTTCGAGCTGTAGGCTCTTTGGATGGCATGACAGCTGATTGGATTCATTTACCGTACGATTTGCTAGCTAAAATTTCAAATGAAATCATCAATCATGTCAAAGGAATCAACAGAGTCGTGTATGACATCAGTTCAAAACCACCAGCTACCATTGAGTGGGAATAAACTAAAAAATATTTCTAATCGTGCATTCACAGCAGTATGCCTTGGGGCAATACTTGCTGTGAGTTCATGTACGCCAAAAACAACAGGTGTACTTCGTAATCCTACCGTCCACGGAGGTAATGTAGGTTCAGAAACCACGAAACCTACCACCAAAGCGGAAGAAAAAAAGAATGAAGAAGCCAAAAAAGCAGAATTAAGCCCTAACATTGCCCTATTACTTCCTTTCCAATTGGATAAGGTAGCAGGGCACAATGTGGTGGAAGCCGATGTGAAACGTTCGGCTTTGGCCTTGGACTTTTATCAAGGTTTTCAATTGGGCGTAAATGAAGCATCCAAGAAAAATGGGAACATTAAGATAAATGTGATGGACTCCCAGGATTCGGAGATTCGCAATGTGACTTTGGCGGCAACGAAGGATGTAACGGAAGCGAGTTTGATCGTTGGCCCTGTATATCCAAAGGAGATCCGTTCTTTTGCACGAGCGAATACCAACAAAAAAGTACTTCAGGTTAGTCCTTTGGCAGCTTCTATGCCAACGGAATTCAATATCAGCAACCTGGTTTCCATTACGCCACCAATCCGCATCCACATGCGTGCCGTAGCGAATGAGATCAATGCGAAATATCGCGCAGGCGATGTGGTAATCGTTTTTGATGCCCGTGATAATGATCACCGTCAGTTTATCGATGGCTTTGATGCTGAACTAAAAAGGATCAATCCAAATGTTATCATCAAGCATATTGCTTCCACTTCCCAATTGGGATCGGCGATGCCTGATGTTGGCTATGCTTTTGTGGTCTGTGGAACGACTGAAAGAACCCAATTGCGCTCTTTTGTAAGTACCTTGGATAATTTGGTAAGCAGTGGAAACAGCATCAAATTATTCGGACATCCACTTTGGGAAAGGATAGATTTTAGTCCTTACGATAATTTTTACCGCATGGATCCAACCATTACTTCCGAGAGCCATTTGAAAGTATGGAGTTCCGAAGTACAGAATTTCCAAAGAAACTATAAAACGCAGTTTAAAGTTGATCCTTCGGATTATGCCTATAAAGGCTATGATGCGGGACGCTTTTTCACGACGATGTTGAATAAATATGGTCAGGATTATGCCGAAAAGATTGTGGATGAAAAATACAATGGGATCTTTTCCAATTATCAATTCAGCTATAATCCGCAATGGGGTTATGTAAACCAATCGGTGAATTTTAGGACCTATAGGAACGGTTCTTTTCAATAATCATTTCATGCTGGAGTTTAATCCGAAACGAGTTCAGGGACAGGTTCGTAATTTTGAGAGATGCATGGCGTCTTACTCGTTTAATGAACCGTTCTCCCGATATCTGACACAATTCTATAAAAGTAATAAACAGATGGGTTCATCCGATAGGCGGATGAATTCCAGGTATTGCTATCATTTTTTCCGTTTAGGAAAGGCCTTGTCGACATTAAGTCTGCAGGAGCGATTGGTGGTTGCCGAGTTTTTATGTGAAAGCGAAAGTGCTGCTGTTGCGTTGTTTCAACCGGATTGGATTTCCAGGATTTCGGATGATCTTCCTAGTAAGATTGCATTTATCAGCAGTATCTATGGGGATTTCCTAGGAGATGTATTTCCGTTTTTGGAAGATCTTTCTCCGGCGATCAATAAAGAAGAATTTATAACTTCCCATTTTGTTCAACCTGATCTTTACATCCGTCTACAAAAGGGCAAAGAAGATGTGGTTAAAAAGGAACTGGATCGTCAGGGAGTGCAATACCAGATTATTGCACCTCAGACCTTGGCATTGGCCAATGGGACCAATCTACAGCAGTTCAGGAAAATTGATGGGGCCTATGAGGTTCAGGATCTATCTTCCCAACAGACTTTAGATGGGGTAGAAATTATGCCTAAAAGCTCCTGGTGGGATTGTTGTGCAGCATCTGGGGGCAAATCCCTTTTGCTATTGGATAAAGAACCTGATATCAAATTAATGGTTTCGGATATCCGTTTGAGTATTCTTCGGAATCTGGATGAGCGCTTTGAAAGGGCGGGGGTGAAGACCTATTTCCGTAAAAAGATCTTGGATCTGAGTACGCCGGTAGAAAACCTGATGTCCGGAGAAGCCTTTGATGGGATTCTTTTGGATGCGCCATGCTCTGGTTCTGGAACCTGGGGAAGAACGCCTGAAATGCTTTCCAAAATTGAAAAGTCGGATATTGATGCTTATGCTGATTTGCAGAAGAATATTGCGAGTAATGTGATCCCTTATCTGAAAGTGGGTAAACCGCTGATTTATATTACCTGTTCGGTGTATGCACAGGAGAATGAGGAAGTGGTGAATCAGGTGGCTGCCGAGTTTGGGTTGGAGGTGGAAGAAATGCGGACCATTGCAGGGTATAATAAAAAAGCGGACTCCATGTTCGTTGCCCGCTTGAAAAAGTCTTCTTGATTAAATTCTTTATAATGCTGATTGCATTCCTTTTTTTGGTTAATCACAATTTAAGGGATTGACCAAACTATTAATCACAGTTCAATGGAATAACCAAAACTGGGACTGTTGCTTTACGAATCAAGGCCTCAGATACCGATCCGGAAAGGAAATGATCAAATCCTGTTCGGCCATTGTTGCCTACGATAATGAGATCGGCAGTCCATTCTTTTGCCACACTAAGGATTTCATCCCTGATATCTCCCACACGGTTAAATGTAAATGTTTCTTTTGCGTCCAGGAATTCATCTGCCACTCTATTCAGGTAGTCTTGGGATGCCTGTTGTTGGATCTCTGAAACTTCAGGAACAATGATGGGTTGCTGACCTAAAAGTGGATCTACACCATAAGCAGTCGGGGAGGTAGGCGGAACTACGGTAACCAATGCCAAGGATGGTTGGATATTGGTGACGATCTGTTTGGTATAGTCGATAGCCCGTTGAGAACATGGTGTCTCATCGATAGCTAATAATATGCGGGAGAATTTTAATGATGCCATTTTTTTTTAGTATTTAGTAATTAGTATTTAGTAGTTAGACTGTAGGGTCTATAATCTAGTGTCTATTATCTATAATCTAGTGTCTATTATCTATAATCTTTAATGCTATAAACTAATGTACGAAAAAAAAACGTGGTTTACTTGGGAAAAAAAAACGTCATTGCGAGGAACGAAGCAATCTTTCGATAGGTGTAAAGATTGCTTCGTTCCTCGCAATGACGGTAAAATCCTCGCAATGAGGGTGTGTTCCTCGCAATGACGATTTAAAACTTTATCAATTAATCGTTAAAACGACTTAAACATTGAATCTGAAGTGCATAATATCACCATCCTCAACGACATACGTCTTTCCTTCAACAGCCAGTTTTCCGGCTTCTTTAACCGCTGCTTCCGATCCATAATTCACGAAATCTGCGTACTTGATCACCTCCGCACGTATAAACCCTTTTTCAAAATCCGTATGAATCACACCAGCTGCCTGCGGTGCAGTAAATCCTCTTTCAATCGTCCAAGCACGTACTTCCTGCACACCTGCCGTAAAATAAGTCGCCAAGTCCAACAACGAATAAGCCGCACGGATCAATTTATAAACACCAGATTCTTCCAAACCAAGATCTTCCAAGAACATCTTACGCTCTTCATAATCTTCTAACTGCGCAATCTCCGATTCAATCTGTGCTGAAATGATCAATACCTCCGCATTTTCATCCTTCACAGCCTCTTTAACACGCTCCACATACGCATTTCCTGTATTCACAGAAGCTTCATCCACATTACATACATAAAGCACCGGCTTGATGGTCAACAAGGTAAGATCCTCAATAAACTCAAAGTCCTCAACCGAAATAGGAGCAGTACGGGCTGATTTTCCAGCTTCCAAATGTTCCTTCACAACAGAAAGGATCTCAAAAGTGCGTTTAGCATCCTTATCTCCACCTGTCTTCGCCATCTTCTCTACCTTTTGGATGCGTTTAACCACTGTATCCAAATCTTTCAGTTGCAATTCGGTATCAATGATCTCCTTATCACGGATTGGATCTACCGAACCATCCACATGGATCACATTTCCATCATCAAAACAACGTAAAACATGGATGATCGCATTGGTCGTACGGATATTTCCCAGGAATTGGTTTCCTAGACCTTCACCTTTGGAAGCCCCCTTAACCAAACCAGCGATATCAACAATCTCAATGTTGTTCGGAACAATACGTTGAGGATTTACCAATTCTGCTAATTTGTTCAAACGCTCATCCGGAACAGTGATCACACCCACGTTCGGTTCAATCGTACAGAACGGAAAGTTAGCTGCCTGCGCTTTCGCATTGGATAAACAGTTAAATAAGGTTGACTTGCCCACATTCGGTAGGCCTACGATACCACATTGTAATGCCATAAGTAATTTATGTTAAAATTGCGACAAAGATAAGAAAATGAAGCCACAATTTAGAAGGTCATTTTTCTATTCCCTAAAGCAGGCTTCCATCAAAATTTTACAAAATTTAACATTTTACCGATTAATCCTTGGCGGTCATTTCAAAGTCATAGAATCAAAATAAGGCAGACCAAAAGGTCTTTAATAGAAGATAGATCAAGAGGTCTTTAATGATAAGGAGGATATTATGAAAAAATTATTTTACGCAGCATTATTTCTTGGAGCTTTCGTTTTTGCTAATCCAGCAAATGCCCAAATCAATGTAAGCTTCAATATTGGCGTACAACCTAATTGGGGTCCGGTTGGATACGATTATGCCAGGTATTATTATATCCCCGAAATTGATGTCTATTACGATGTGTCGAACAGGTATTACCATTATTACGACGGTAGACGCTGGGCAAGACAAAGATCTTTGCCGGGACGTTATGGACATGTAGATCTGTACCGCACTTACAAAGTGGTGATCAATGATTCCAATCCTTGGCGGAACCACCGTTCGTACTACGATCGTTATCATAGATACTCCAGGAATTATTCCCAGGTAAACCTTAGGGATGGCCGTGGAAATAATAAATATTATAAAGACCGCGAAAAGCATTACCGTAAAATGGAAAAAGAACGTAATAAATACCATAAGAAAATGGATAAACATTACAGAAAACATAGAGGGAGAGATTAGTGTGTAAGTTTAATTGTAGGAAAGCCGCTTCTTAACGTAAGTTCTGAGGCGGTTTTTCTTTTCCATGTAGCCGAAAAACCACTTTTAAAAGGCTTGGATTTTCCTGCTTTTGGTTATATCGGATAATTCGTACTTTTGTGAAAATTTAAACGTATTCATTGGCTATGTTGAAGAAGTATTTTGTTGGTATAGTCGCCATTTCTGTTTTTACAACCCTTTTTTCCTGTCATAATATTATTGGCTCCACCAAGGATGACCTTCAGGATTCCGTATTAATAGAAAATGAAGAGGAAGAGCTGGTTGCCAAAAAGGATACGGTAAAACTTATGGATATCCTGGATTCCTTAAACCGGGGTAAAATCACTTTCCCAGCATTGGATTCCATCAATAAGATTGATCCTAAAGTTGCCAAACGTCGATTCAGGGATAGTATTTACAACGAATTGAATAAAAAAGAAAAACATATCTACCTGACTTTTGATGATGGACCTTTGATCGGTTCTCGAGCTATTGATTCCATCGCCACCTTCAAACATGCCAAAGTGAATGCATTTGTGGTCGGGAGACATGCCAACATGAGCAAACGCCTCAAGAATGACCTTCAACGGTATAAAGACAACCCGTTGGTGGAAGTCTATAACCACAGCTATACGCATGCTGCAAACCGTTTTCATGCCTTTTATTCCAACCCGGATATGGCTTATGCTGATTTTGCCAAGTGTGAAACTGATCTGGGTTTGACCCATAAGATCGTGCGCATGCCGGGAAGAAACATCTGGTTGTTCGATGATACCAGAAGAATCGACCTCGCATCAGGCGGTCAGACAGCTGATCTATTGGGCATCAATGGATTTAAGATCTACGGTTGGGATGTGGAATGGAAGATCAATGGGCTTTCAGGAAATCCTGTTCAGTCCGTGAATGAGATCTATACGCGTATAAAAAATATGTTGGGCAATAAATCAACTTTAAAACCCAATAATGTGGTGTTGCTGATGCATGATGATATGTTCCAAAATGTGAAAGGACAGCATTTGCTAACCAGTTTGATCGATAGTTTGAAACAACATAAAGACTATAAGTTTGAATTTATGAGCAATTACCCGGTAAAATACTAGGTTTTTAGCCCCTTGTTTAAACTTTTGTGGTCAATTTAGGTTTAATGAGATATGACCATCAAACAACTGTTCAAAAAAATTCTTCCGTTTGCCAAACCGTATAAAAACCTCATTTTTTATACTCTTTTATTAACGGTGGTAGGGTCATTCGCCGCACAGGTAAATGCCTTTATCCTTAAATATACTGTCGATACCATCAGCGAGCTATTGGTGAATAAAACCCCGCTCCGACAGGGCTTGTCCTTGCTAGGCGTGATTTCAGCCATCCTTTTAGGAAAGGAAATCATCTATTCCATTGTGCAGTTCGGTCAGAAGTTCTATGGAGAGAAATTGCGAATCATGATTGCCCGTGACTTTTCCCAAGCCATTGTCAATAAGATCCTGACCTATAAAATGGCCTTCTATACCTCGAGCATCAATGAATCCGGAAAACTACAGACCCGTATTGATGCCGGTATCAGTTCCCTAACCAGATTGGTCCAAAACTTTTTCATCGATATCATGCCCCTGTTCGCCAATGCGATTGTCGCTTTGGTCTGTATGTTCTTGGCCAATTTCTATGTGGGTTTAGTAGGACTTTTTATCATTCCCATCTATTTCTATGTTTCCCAAATGCAGGCAAACCGCCTTTCGGGATTTCGGAGGAACATGCGGAAATACCGGGAGAACAAAAGTAACCAGATCATCAACCTGATCGATTCCATTACCGTTATCAAATCTTTCGTCAGGGAAGATATCGAAGCGGAAAGGCATAAAGAGATCCAATATGAAATGACGGAGAACCAGATGGCGACCCGCAAGACCAGTTTCCTTTTTGATAGCATCAAAGGATTTGTCGAGCAGATCGGGGTGGTTATCGTGATTATCCTAACGGCCTATTTTGTATTGAACGAGCAGATGTCCATCGGGGCTATCATGTTCCATATCATGTTATTCAACAACGTTTCAGCACCGATCAGGCAGTTGCATAGGATCTATGATGAGGTCAATGATGCCTTGATCTATTCGGAGAGCTTCTTCGAAATCCTGGAAGATGAAGGTCAAAAGGAACCATCTGGAAATTATAAACCTGCCCATATCCGCGGGCTGATCGAGATCAAGGATGTCACATTCTCTTACCCGAATGGCCATCAGGCATTGACCGATGTCAACATGACCATCCAACCGAACCAGAATACGGCTTTGGTGGGATTATCTGGTGCAGGAAAGAGTACCATCATCAATCTTTTGGATAAATTCTATGAGCCTTCCTCCGGACAGATTCTGTTGGATGGGGTCGATCTTAAAGAATATGACACCGATTTTTTAAGGGAAAATGTAGGGTTGGTTTTGCAACGAAACCACATCTTCAAGGGCAGTATAGAAGACAATATTCGCTATGGAAAAACGGAAGCCAGCTTTGAAGAGGTTCAGGAAGCTGCAAAAAAAGCCTATATCCATCAGCAGATCCTGGAATTACCAAACGGATACGATTCAGAAGCACATCTGTTATCAGGTGGGCAGCAGCAGCGGATCGCCATCGCCCGAATGTTCCTGAAAAATCCACCAATCATCTTTTTGGATGAACCTACGGCTAACCTGGATGCCATTGCCACCGAGCAGATCAAGAACAGCTTGGATGCGATCAAGGTCGGTCGAACCGTGATCATTGTTTCCCATAGTATTTCGCAGATCATTGATTCTGAGCATATCATTGTGATGGAAAAGGGTAGGGTTGTGGAAGATGGAACGCATGAAGAACTGTTCGATCAACATGGAACCTACCATCAGATTTTCAGTGCGATGGCCAATAGCTTGAACATCCACAAGATCACCGAGTCCATGAAAGAAGATTAGCATTATATTTTCCAGTCCAAAATCAATTTTAGGCGTGTTTTTTGTGTAACAACAAAAAGATCGTTAGACGGAAAGTTATATGCTATACCCACTATTAAAATCCTTTGTTAAGTTTGGATTGAACTGGTATGTCACAGAATGGCAAATCAAGAACCTGGAATTCGTCGACCAGAAGAATCCTGCGTTGATTGTATCCAATCATCCCAATTCCTTTTTTGATGCCTTGGTGATTGCTGTACACTCACCAGCAGAAATCCTTTTTCTTGCACGTGGGGATGCCTTTAAAAAACCGATCGCCAATTGGGCATTGCGGACCTTCTTTATGCTGCCCATCTACAAAAGGAACGACGATGAGCAAGCCGATATCATGAATGCTTTTACCATGGATGAATGTGTGAAGGAACTGAGTAAGGGCAACAAGATCCTGATCTTTCCGGAAGGCGTATCCCGAAATCAATTGACCTTACAGCCCTTTATGTTCAAAGGCATGACCATGTTGATCGAAAGGGCAATCCAGCGGGATATTCCCTTACAGATTCAGCCTTACGCCTTGGGTTATAGTTCCTTTGATGAAGTACCTAAAGCGGTGTCCATCGAAGGCATGTCGCCGATCGACTCCACCAATTACCTTTCCGGACCTAACCAGGTGGAAACCGAGAGAATCATGATGGATCTTCGGGAGAAGTTGGAATTTAACCTGACAGGCGAATTTCTGACGCTCAGCCAGACAAGACAACAAAAAGTATGGATGAAAATCCCTGCCCAGATTGGGTATTATACCCATAATTGGTTCTACCAATTGGTGAAAAAACAGATCAAGAAAAAGACGGAAGGCAGCATATTTTATGATTCCCTTCTATTTGGGGTATTGCTGTTCGGATATCCGATTCTGATTTTCCTATTGAGCATCATCCTGGGAAATATATTCAATTTCACCACAGGATTCCTGTTCTTTATCCTGATGCCGGTATTTTCTTATTGCTGGGTGAATTACAGCCCCATAAAAAAGCAAGAATATGTTCCGGAAGGAAGAGGGAATGCCCTTAGGAAATAGCTTTAAGAAATAACCTTTTGAAATTTCCTTAAGAAATAGCCTTTTTACCCGGTCTTAATTTTTGCATCAGTCTCTTGCCGAATTTAAAAGCCAAATACAGCAGGATTAGCACGATGATAATCGCAAGTACAGGCAGGAAAACGGCGAAAATACTCATGATGGTCGAGAAGATAGTCTCTACAGTAGAGATCAAGGGATTGGCGATTCCCGCGGTTGTTCCAGTAGATGCAGCACGTGTACCGGCCAGTGCCGAACTGATAGTGGCTGCTGTTCCACCGCCAGCAATAATGGCCAATGCCCATTGTGTCCAAGCATTCAATTCCGTAAACTGGGATGCCACCAAAAGCGAACCGGCTACTGTGGCCAATGGTACTGAAATACTGTCCAACGCGTTATCGACATAAGGGATATAATAGGCAAGAATTTCGATCAAAGTGGCGATTCCAGTGGCAATCACAGCAGGTAGACCTCCGATCCAAGCATAGGCATCATTCACAGGAATCCAGCCCATGAAAGTTCCCAGACTAATGAAAAAGATAGGTAGAAATATCCGAAAGCCAGTTGCAGCGGCCAACCCAACACCAACAAATAGCGATAATATATAGGGAATGTATTCGGTCATAAGAGGATTTTTGATTTTCTACATCAAAAATCCATCCAATTATCCTTTTAAATTAACCTTCCAGTTCCATGATCTCTTCCGCCAGATTCTCCCAATCAGCTTGAAGTTTATCAAAGCTTGCTTTCTCGGAATTATAACGACGGGTATGATCTTGCAATTTAACAGCATCGCTGTAAATTTCTTCTTTCGCCAGTTCCACCTCCAAATCCTTCACCAAGATTTCCTGTTGCGCAATCTTTTCCTCTAAAGCAGCCAATTCCTTGTTCTTTTTCTGCAGTAATCGCTTGTTATCTTCCGTTGGTGCGGCCTTAACTTTCTTCGGTTCCTCTTTCACTTTCTTTACCGCAGGTTCTTCCGCTTTCACGACCCGCTTAGCAGACCAAGCCTCATATTCCTGATAGGTTCCTGGATATTCCTTGATCTTTTTATCCTCGATATACCAGATTTTATTCGCAACATTTTCCAGGAAATAACGGTCGTGGGAAACCACAATGAATGTTCCTTCGTATTGTTGCAACGCTTGGATCAGGATGTTTACCGAAGCCATATCCAAGTGGTTGGTCGGCTCATCCAGCACCAAGAAATTCGCATCTGCGGTTAGGGCTTTTGCCAAGGCCACCCTGGATTTTTCACCTCCAGAAAGCACCTTGATCTTCTTGAAAACATCATCGCCCGTAAATAAGAAACAGCCTAAAATGGAACGCAATTCCGTTTCGGTATGTTTTGGTGCAAAGGCCACCAGTTCTTGCAGGATGCTGTTTTCCAAGTGCAGGGCCTCTAATTGATGCTGCGCAAAGAAGGTCTGCGAAACATTGTGCCCCTTGGTGGATGTACCTTCATAATCGTTGTCGGCATCGGCTACAATCCGTAATAGGGTGGATTTACCTTTACCATTCGCACCGATCAAAGCAATCTTGTCGCCTTTTTCGATCAGCGCATCGGTATTCTTTAAAATCTCCAGGTTAGGGTATGATTTGGAAATGTTTTCCATGGTCACGACATGCCTGCCTGAAGGTTTGGAAAACTTAAAGCTGAAGTTTACTTCTGGGTTGTCATCATCCACCTCGTCCACCTTTTCCATCCGATCCAAGGCTTTGATCCGCGATTGGACCATTTTCGCCTTACTGGCCTTTGAACGGAAACGCTCGATCAAACGCTCTTCCTGCTTGATCTTGGCCTGTTGGTTTTTGAATTGATTACTCTGAATCTCTTCCCGCAGGGATTTCTCCTCCAGGTAGAACGTGTAATTCCCCGCATAGATGGTCAGTTTTCCTTTTCGGGATTCCACGGTTTTATTGATGATCCTATCCAAGAAATAACGGTCATGGGATACAATAACGATTGCCCCCTCGAAAGCCTGCAGGTAAGTTTCCAGCCATTTGATGGACGGAAGGTCCAAGTGGTTGGTAGGCTCATCCAGTAGGAGGATATCAGGAGTCTGCAATAAGATCCGGGCAAGCATCACGCGCATCCGCCAACCTCCAGAAAAGGTAGCTAATGGACGTTTTTGTTCCTCTTCTGAAAATCCCAGACCGGCGAGGATCTCATGGGCGCGAAATTCAATGCTATACCCATCCAAAGCCTCAAATTCCATCTGTTTATCGCTCAATTTGTTGAGGATATCATCGGAATAATCGGTCTCTAGTTTTAGCAATAACTTTTCGATTTCGGTATGCAGCTGGTTCTGGCGCTCGAAAGCTTCCATGGCAACATGCAGAATGCTCTTATCCGAATGGTAGGACAATAGATCCTGGTTCAGATAACCGATCTTCAGGTCCTTGGCCATGGAAATGCTACCACTGGTCGGCGCATAATCGCCCACGATGAGTTTCAGCAAGGTTGATTTTCCAGCCCCATTGGCTCCGATTAAACCCGCTTTGTCTCCAGGTTTGATGTGCCAATTTGCTTCATCATACAATGCACGTGCTCCAATTTCGAATGTTAAGTTATTTATAGATATCATTTCGGATGCAAAAGTAATGAATATTTCTCCATCTTTGGCTACATTTGCAGGTATGTATAAGCTCGTAAAACCATTTTTCTTTTCAATGAACCCGGAGAAGGCGCATCATACGGTGACCGGAGGGCTTCATGTATTCAATAAAATCTGGGGATCTAAGGCCTTGTTGAAATCGCTTTACAGCGTGGAAGATCCGCGATTGGAGACCAAGGTATTCGGATTGACCTTCAAGAACCCGGTGGGTTTAGCTGCAGGATTCGATAAGAATGCGGAGTATATTGAGGACATGGCGAAGTTGGGATTTGGTTTTATTGAGATCGGTACGGTTACTCCAAAGCCACAGCCGGGAAATGATAAACCACGGATGTTTCGATTGGTTAACGATTCGGCCTTGATCAATAGGATGGGTTTCAATAATCAGGGAGCAGATGTGGCGGCGGAACGATTGAAACATCTGAAGGATCGGAATGGGCTTATCATTGGGGGGAATATCGGAAAGAATAAGGTGACGCCTAATGAAGAGGCGGTCAATGATTATATCTATTGTTTCCATGCGCTGTATGAGCATGTGGATTATTTTGTGGTGAATGTGAGTTCGCCAAATACGCCTGGATTACGGGATTTGCAAGAGAAAGAGCCATTGAAGCATATTCTGAACACCTTGCAGCAATTGAATCTGGAGAAGGCTTCGCAGAAACCGATTTTGTTGAAGATTGCACCGGATTTAACGGATTCGCAGCTGGATGATATTGTGGAGATTGTGATGGATACGAAGATTGCGGGAGTGATTGCTACGAATACGACGATTTCCAGGGAAGGGTTAAGGAGTGATGCGGAATTGGTCAAAGAGGCTGGGGGAGTGAGTGGTGCGCCATTGACGAAACGTTCTACGGAGGTGATTAGGTATTTGTCGGAGAAATCTGGGAAGGCTTTCCCGATTATTGGGGTAGGTGGTATCCATTCAGCGCAGGATGCGTTGGATAAGTTGGATGCTGGAGCGAGTTTGGTTCAGGTGTATACCGGGTTTATTTATGAGGGCCCGGGATTGGTAGGGGATATTTGTAAAGGGATTTTGAAGAGACGGGGGTAGGGATTGCGTCATTGCGAGGAGGTACGACGAAGCAATCCATCGTCATTGCGACTATATCGTCATTGCGAGGTACGAAGCAATCTTTACACTAATCGAAAGATTGCTTCGTGCCTCGCAATGACGCAAAAAACATCCTCATTGACGCCTAATAAAACCAAAAAAGCCGGAGAACTCCGGCTTTTTCATTATTAATTGTTAGTGTAAAAGACTTTATTGTTTTTCCAGGATATACTTATCCTTCAATGGTCCCTCAATAGGCTTCCCATCCTGATCCAAAGAAAACAACCTGTTTTCTCCGACCCTCAACTTCATGTTCACTTCCTTACCCATCAGGTGCACCACACTTCCATTGTCATGCCACATAAACTTCCCGGTATCTTCCACCTTGGTATCTCTTTCCTGATAAACACCCGTATAACTAAACGTCTCATCATTATTCAAAACAATGGTCGTCTCTATTCCCGGACAATCCGCACAAGGAACAACCCCTTTATAGGTTCCATTCCAATCCAAGGAATTCTGCGAATTGTGCGCATGATCTGCATGAGCAGTGGCTGTCGTATCCGGAGATACCAATTCCGAAGTGTCCTTCGTTTCAAATTGCTTTTTATTATTGGAGGTACAAGCGCTAAAAGAAATCAACGCAATGGCCCCCATTGCCAAAAATGTGTTTCTCATACTTTTATTAAAAGTTTACCTAATTTACTAAAATTCTTCGATTAAGATGTAATATATAGGAGTTTGTTACATAATTTTTCTTATAATATAATGAAAAAGCTACATTGTGTTCAATTTGCGCCCATTAAATTATTTATTAGTTCAAAATTGTAAAATAATCGATATTTCCTGTTTTATTATTCAATTGTAACAAAGGAAATCCAAACCTATACTTACTAAAAAAATCATGATTAATTAACAATTTCCACACGTTAGAGGTAGTGAATGAAGTAAATAAACTTATAAATCAGCTTGTATAAGAAAAACAGGTTAAATCTTTATTAATTTCTTCGGATCAAAGGCATGGTTCAATGGGCCATTTCCCTTTCCGATCTCCAGGTCTACCGCTGTAGCAATTGCCCTGTGCGTATAAACAATCCCTTTTTCACAAGCCGTTTCCAAATCTTCGCCTAGTGCCAAATAACTAGCTATGGCCGATGAAAGTGTGCAACCTGTCCCATGCGTATTCCGACTTTCTATCCTTTCCGTTTCAAAAATCTTCACATCCTTATCCTTTTGTACCAACATACTACTAAGCACATCCAAATCCAGATGCCCCCCCTTCAATAGCACTGCTTTAGCACCCAAATCCAAGGCCGCAGAGGAAATACTTTCCATGTCGGCCAACTCCTTAACCGTTTCTCCCAACAAATAGGATATTTCGGGAAGGTTCGGGGTCAACAGGTCCACTAAAGGAAAAATATCCTGCTTTACACGCATCAAACAATCTTCCTCCATAAGCCTATGCCCACTACTGCTGATCATCACCGGGTCCATCACCACTTTACCCTGATAATCCTGCAAAAATTCCGCTAAGAAAGCAACATCATCCGCCTGATACAACATCCCGATTTTTATCACATCCGGATAACAATCTTCAACTATCGAAATAAGCTGTTGTTGGAAAATAGCAGAGGGTAAGGCGAAGACCGATTTAACACCTAGGCTATTCTGGATGGGTAAAGCCGAAAGGACATTAACAGCATAACAGCCCAATGAACCGATGGTTTTATTGTCGGCCTGAATGCCGGCACCTGCAGACCCATCAAAGCCTGCAATGCTCAACACGATAGGAACCCGAAAGCTGGTCTTTTCCTTCATGCTTCCAAAGATATTCTGGTCTTCTCCTTCATGCTCCCAAAGATATTAAACTTTCATCAACTCTTTTAGCCTTAACACCGTATCGCGATCCTTTTGCCGCTCACTTTCCGATAGGATATCCCAAGGGATCATAGAGGGATGAAGTTTCAACTGATCATCCCGCACTTCGCCAAAATCCCATCCCTGGATATAGCGATGTGCCATCCAACGGTTATGTTCGATCATGGCCAAAGTTTCCAGCTCATCCCCTTCAAAATCCAATCTGGATGGATCTGGATCAACCAAAGGTTTACCTGTCAGCAAAAATTTATAGATGATATGATCAGCCTGCGTCCTGGAGGCATCCTTCGCATCTTCCGATAAGGTCAGCCAATCCGAAGTATAACTTGCACTCTCCGACTCGGTGCCAGCCAATAATTTCCTGTAATCATCATGGATGGCCTGTGCCAATCGATCCTGTTTTTCGCCGGTAATAAATTCGATATGACAGGTCTCCTCCATATTTCCAAAAAACTGAATCCGCTTCAGTTCCTCTTCCTGCGCAATCAATGACCTTAGGCCATCACCCTCGGTATTCAGACAGAAAATAGGGAAGTCCTGACCTTTGGTCCGATCCAACATTTCCAATGCCAGGTTGAGGTTGGTCTGATCATCCGCATCGGCATGGATAACCAAACTCCGATTCCCTTGTTCCAATAATCCCGATTCCTGGAAGACGTTATTGAACGATCCCTGGAACGGAACAAATGAATAATCAAAAATATGATGCGCCTTAGGGAACTGTTCTTCAAAAATGAGCTGCTCTGCTGCTGTATTGTTCGAAAAGACCAAAATCCTAAAATCTTGTTGGGGATCGAAGTGCAAGATCCGGAAGGCCTGAATCATCAAAGCCTTGGCATAATCAGAATAACCGATAAAAACCAATTGCTTCAAGGTGTTCAACTCCAGCTGTTGTTCCCGAACCAAATGAGGAATTCGATTGAAAAATGAACGAGCGACCATCTTATGGATATTGAAAAAATGAAGCTCCATATTACTGCGTTCAAACCGGAGGCCGGCATTCTTCAACAGATCCACCAACCGCGGGTTCCGAAGGTGGATGTAGCATTTCAACAACTGATCCGAAGGTTTCTTCTTCAAGATTTCCTGCACCTTTTGAACGATTTCGATGACCGTCTGTTCGTTTTCCAGAAAAACGATCAATCGGGAAGCTCTACGGATGCCCGCCTCCAATAAGGTCAGCTCATCTTCCGCATTCCCATTGATGAGCAGATGTCCTTCCTTTTTGATGCTGCTGCTATTTACATGTTCCAATTCCTTTTCGATCGCGATTGCCTTTTCCTGTTTGTCTTTCTTCACGCTATGCAATAACTGTTTTCCCTTTTTCGAAATCCCCACCGAAATGGTATGCCTGTTTTTTAAAGAAGCCTTCAATAAATTCAGCTGTTCCGAAAAGACCTTTTGGATAATCTTGTATGCCCCAAACAATAGGATGAAAATACTGCCGATCTTGACTAGGATCAACTCCCAGGGAACATGATCTGGTTCCAAGGAACTTGCCGAGGGATCCCCACCAAAAACGATCTTGATGATGCGGTAGATGCGGTCCGGTATATACCGAAGCACATTACTCTCCGGAAAATACTTCGCCAATCCTATCCAGGACAAAATGATCATGGCTATGATAAATAAAATGCCTAGGAGGCCTTTCTGTCTGCGGGTTAACTTCATGCGTCGTTATCTTTTTTTCGCTGCTATTTGTTCAGGTTCTGTTTTGCTTCGTTCAACAGGTTTTCCACTTCGGTCTTCAAGCCTTTATCCTTGATTTTTGCTAATTGGATTTCCGTGACGGCCAACAATCTTTTTCCAAGGTATTTCTGTTCCGGATGCTTTGAAAAATGTGCCGCCAGCATGGCTCGGGATAGGGGATGATGGTTATAGGCCACCCCTAAGATCTGCAGGTTCGCATCGTTCTTGATGGGGTAGTTCTTTCGAAGCACATCCAAGATATTATTGTTGGAGTTTGGCGAAACTGTCCGTGTATAAGGATCCTCGAAATACCAAGTGTTGAAATCGGCTTTATTGCCAACATAAGGAAGGATAGAGCCGGTTTCTTCATCGTATTTCTTCCCATAGAACAATTCCAAATCATTCGCCAGTTTATCCTTGTTGATATCGACCAATCCAGGGATTTCCCAGATATTAATGCTATTGCCTTCCATCAGGCTGGTCCAGGTCATGATCTTCTTGTCGCCTGGCATGATGTACATTCTATCAAAACGTTGGTTGATAAAGGGCATGGTCAAAATATTGCCCGTTTTGGCATCTATGACTTTTACAACATAGTTCAGGTTGTCAGTGTCATCCTGAATGATGATACGTTGGTCATCTTCGGTGAAATGGAAATTCGTGGAAGTTTTGCTGACCCGGATGTTCTGGCCAAAGGATTTCTTTTTATCCAGATCCCATAACCGCATATGATTGGCATCTTCCGAAATGGCCATGACATTACCTTTGTTATTAAACGTGATAAATGGGAATTCAATCGTTTTCAATTTAAGGATGGGTTGGAAGTTTTGGGTTTCCAACACCTGGGTATTACCATTTCCTTCCACCAGAACCAAATGTTTTCCTGCGGGATTGAACTTCCCAGAACTTAAATTTTCCTTACCTTCCTTAAGCACCTTTTTGCTGGCAATATCGATTACTCTCCATTTCCCAGGTTCTACGATAATCGCTTTGCTAAAATCTGATGAAACCGAAAAACCAACTAAAGGCTTACTCTCTTCATAGGTTAATAATTGTTTTCCGGTAGCTACATCCCAAGCAGCGAAACTGTTTTGCGAAGTTCGGGTCAACACCTGACTTTGATCGGCATTGAATAGATAAAGTTTGGCCTGGGTTGCAAAAGGTGTTCCTTTCTGTTTACCGGTTGCTGCATCAAATATGTAGGTCTTTCCGCTGGAACCCTTTACCAAAATATGTTTTGATTTATAAAGGACCATCATGGTTTCCATTACTTCCGGTATCCGGATAAACCCTTCGGTCTTTTCCTGGGTGTCCAAGTTTATCTTATCGATCTGCTTTTTGTTTTTATAGGAGATCAAGGCTTCATTTTCTAACAGCCCAGGAATGAAAATCTTCATGTCCTTTGGCCCAAACAGTTGGGCAAGGTTCAACGGCAATGCCTTTACATTTTCAATAAAAGTCTGTTTATTATTGCTGACCAAAGTTTGGGTCCAATCAGGAGAAGTAAAATCCAGATTAGATGGGTCATTTTCGATGATCTTATTCAATTTGGAAAGGTAGAATAGGTTTTCCGGTAGGGGGCTGCTTTTCAATACCCTACCGGAGTTGGGATCCAATCGGCTTATGGAATTTCCACTCCCTGCAAAAAGCTCTTTGTTTACAAAACCAGCATATTGATAACCTGCGCCATTGATAGGCCTTAAACTAGCCCAGGAAGCCCCAGTGCTGAAATTATAGGCATATAATCCATCCAGGTTATTGACCAAAATCTGGTTCCCGTCGTCTGAAAAGGTTGCTTTTGCAATACTGGAATTTAAGGGCTTTTCGGTCAGCTCATTGGCATTCCCAGCTTGGATATCAAAGAATTTAACCGTTGTTAAATCACTGTTTAGAGTATGGCTTAACACAAAGTTTTTAGAATTGCTGGAGAAATAAGCACTGTTGGCACCATACTGTGGCATATTCCATATTAATTGTTCCGACTTGGTTTCTGTATCCAATAAATAGAATGCCGTTTTAACAATAAAAATAACGTATTTGCCATTTGGCGAAACCGCTAAATTATAAACAAAACTAGAATCCTGATTCGCTCGGAGTAATTCCTCCTTATCCTTTTCGATATCATAGCGAACAATATTGTTCCGATCTTTTGCTGTAACATAGACCCGTTGCTGCGCATCGAACAAAGGATATCGGATTTGATTGATATAAATGCTATCCACCTGTTTATGGAACTTTCTATTTACGGCATCCCAAACCTGTAGTACATTTTTGAACCCGCCTACATTGGCAAATCCAACGAGCCATTTACCATTCGGGCTGAATCGCAGATTCCCATAGTTCATATTGGGCATCAGGGTCAGATCCTCTTGTACGGCCAGCATGGAATTGGCAAATAATTTGGCGCTTTCATCCCCACGGCGGGTTGCTTCAGCAATATATGCGGCTCCATCGCCATATTCGCTTTCGGTCAATTTATTGATGCCAGAGGTATAAAGTGATTTCGCCAGATTCCTTAAGGCAGAATTTCGCTGGTTCCAGGCAAATATCCCAGCAATGATAGCCATGATGGCCAAGGCCGAGATCGCTGTAGCAATGCGTTTGATGTTGCGGTTCTTTTGCTTCATCTTCTCCATCTGATAGGCCTGGTCGCGCTTGGTCAATTCGCCCAATGGAACCCCTAAAATGCCGGAGATGATCTTCAACAAGGCCAAATCCAACCGCTTTTTGTATTCCTCCACTTCCGCTTTGATCTGCTGTTGGGGAACATTATTATCGTGCAGTTGCCTTCTTAGCGCCTCGGCGGAGGTAAAACCTTCTTCTTGGCTGTGGGGGATGCGAACATCCGCTGCCAACACCTCTTCCGGTTTTGTTTCATCCACTTTCCCATCGGCATCCACATGGAATCTCAATTCTGGCGGGAAACATTGGGCATCGGTCTGAACCTCTCCGTATTCGGGTTCTCCACTGATGATCAATGCCATAACCTGTTTGGATTTTCCCGTTTGCTTGAAATAGCGGATCTCATCCCTTACATACGTGGATTTCGCCGAGCGGGGTGAGCTGAGGTAGATCAGAAATTCGGAATTGTCCAGGGCAGAGGTCAAGGAATTGCTCAAACTGGAACTTGCTGAAAGTTCCTTTTCATCCTGAAAAACAGGGTAGATCTGCCGCGGAATTTCCTGTCCGGCCTTATTTTTCTTACCGATGAGATCCTCCGGGATTTCATAGGTCTCTAAAGCATGATGTAGCCAGTCTGCCCATTTGCGCCCTTCCCCCTGATTGTTTGCATGACTGTAGCTAATAAATGCTTTATATCTCTTTTCGTTTTCTTGGTTCTCCATAATTAGCTCCTTTCTCTAACACAAAAATTAATCCACAAAGTTTTTGTAACTTCTTAATAGGCTTGAATTGTTTTTATCCCGAATTTGCTACCTTTAAAAACCTTTTTTAAAACATACGATTAAACATAAACAGCAGACAGAATTAAAATATTGATCGTATTATATGCATAACAAACATTCAAAGATGTACTGGGCATTGGCAATCTCCTTGCTTTTTGCTGGTCCATCCATGGCGACTACATTTTCAGAACCTATAGCCCAACATATCCAACAGCAGGATAGCGTGTCGGTTGTTTCCATCAGTAAGATAAACCCAACAACGGTAGAGCTATTATTATCCAATAAGCAGCGTATTGCTTTGGATTTTTATGGGAACAACATCTTTCGGATCTTTCAGGACAACCATGGCGGAATCCTTCGCGATCCGCAGGCAAAACCTGAAGCCCAGATCCTGGTCGATAATCCTAGGAAATCCGTGAACCAACTCCAAGTATCATCTGATGCCAACGTAGCGAGCATCGAAACAGCAGAACTGAAGATTGAGGTCGATAAAAAAACAACCACCTTTAAAGTTTATAATAAAAAGAACAATCAATTGGTCTTGGAATCCCTTGCCGCTTTCGCTTTCGATAAGAAGCAGGTGGTCTTGAAATTCAAGGAAAACCCGGATGAATATTTTTATGGGGGTGGGGTGCAGAACGGCAGGTTCTCCCATAAAGGAAAGACCATTCTGATCGAAAACACCAACAGCTGGACAGATGGGGGAGTTGCTTCGCCAACACCTTTCTATTGGTCAACCAAAGGCTATGGCTTTATGTGGTACACCTTCAAAAAGGGAAAATACGACTTCGGGAACAAAGAGAAAGCCGTTGTCAACCTATCCCATGAAACCAATTACCTGGATGCGTTCATTACGGTGAGTGATTCACCGATCGGTTTATTGAACGATTTCTATCAATTGACTGGCCATCCGGTTTTGATTCCAAAGTTTGGATTCTACCAAGGCCATCTGAATGCGTATAACCGCGATTTTTGGAAGGAAGATGAAAAAGGGATTCTTTTTGAAGATGGTAAACGGTATAAGGAGAGTTCCAAGAATGAGGGCGGAACGAAAGAGTCCTTGAATGGAGAAAAGAACAATTATCAATTTTCTGCGCGAGCGGTGATTGATCGCTATAAGAACCATGATATGCCATTGGGTTGGGTACTTCCGAACGATGGTTATGGAGCGGGTTATGGGCAGACCGAAACCTTGGATGGTAATATCCAAAACCTGAAAGAATTTGGGGATTATGCACGTCAGCATGGGGTGGAGATCGGTCTTTGGACCCAATCGGATCTACATCCAAAGGATTCCATTGGAGCCTTATTGCAGCGTGATATCGTGAAAGAGGTGCGTGATGCCGGTGTTCGCGTCCTGAAAACGGATGTGGCCTGGGTTGGAGCTGGATATTCCTTCGGATTGAATGGTGTGGCCGATGTGGGGCATATCATGCCTTATTATGGCAATGATGCCCGACCATTTATCATCTCCTTGGATGGCTGGGCCGGAACCCAACGTTATGCCGGAATCTGGTCCGGTGACCAGACTGGCGGGGTGTGGGAATACATCCGTTTCCATATTCCAACCTATATTGGTTCCGGTTTATCCGGACAGCCGAATATTACTTCGGATATGGATGGTATCTTCGGCGGGAAAAATAAAACCGTCAATACCCGCGACTTCCAATGGAAAACCTTTACCCCAATGGAATTGAATATGGACGGTTGGGGATCCAATGAGAAATATCCGCATGCCTTGGGCGAACCGGTAGCTTCCATCAATAGGCATTACCTGAAATGGAAATCGGAACTTATGCCTTATGCTTATAGTATTGCCAAAGAAGCTTTGGACGGAAAACCCATGATCCGCGCCATGTTCCTGGATTATCCTAATCCATATACCTTAGGAACATCTACCCAATATCAATTCCTTTACGGACCAAATATTTTGGTGGCTCCGATCTATCAGGAGACCAAGGCAGATACCTTGGGGAATGACATCCGGAACGGGATTTACCTGCCGGAAGGGGAATGGGTGGATTATTTCTCTGGTGAAACGTTTGCAGGGAATCGTATTGTGAACAATTACCAGGCACCGATCTGGAAATTGCCTGTTTTTGTGAAGCGTGGCGCCATTATTCCATTGACCAATCCGAACAATAATGTCAAGGAGATCAAGAAAGATCATCGGATCTATGAAGTCTATCCATTCGGCAAAACCATCTTCAACGAGTACGATGATGATGGGGCAACGCAGGCATATCTGTATGGACAAGGGGTGACCACCTGTATCGATTCGGAGCTGGATGATAAGGGCAAGGCCAAGATCACTGTACACCCGACGGTTGGTGAATATCCGGATTTTGTTGCAGAGAGATCGACGGAATTTAGGGTAAATGCTACGGCTAAACCGAAAAGAGTTTTGGCTTTTATTGGCAAAAAAAGGGTGAAATTAACGGAAGTGAACAACTTGGAGGATTTCAGTAGCGGTACGAATGTTTATTTTTATGAGGAGCGTCCGAATCTGAATCAATTTGCGACCAAAGGAAGTGAATTTGAAAAAGTGGCCATCATCAAGAATCCATTGATCCATGTGAAAGTGGAGAAGGTGAATACGCAAGAGGAGGCAGTTTCTACGGAGATCCAAGGGTATGTTTTTCAACCTATGAATACCTTCCTGAAATCTACCGGTGCTGTTGCGGCACCTGCCCGTGTGCAGGTCAGCGAGGCAAATACCAAAGCTTATACGCTGAGCCCAACCTGGGATTTGGTGAATAACGCAGATTATTACGAGATCAGTTTTCAGGATATGTTGTATTCACATATTCAGGACAGTACCTTGTTGTTTGATGGGCTGAAAGCGGAAACGGATTATCAATTTAAGATCCGTTCGGTGAATAAGGATGGGGTTTCGGATTGGAAGGATTTCCAAAAGAAAACCAAAGCGAATCCATTGCAATTTGCGATTACTGGTATTACGGCGAGTACTTCTGTGCCTAACCAGGGGTCAGAAGGGGTGAACAGGTTGTTCGATTTTGATGAGGGGAACATGTGGCATACTAAGTGGGGTCAGAAAGCGGTTCCATTTGATATGATCATTGATCTGAACTCCTTTAATCAATTGGATAAGTTCCATTATTTGCCGAGATCTGGCCGTGGAAATGGAATTCTGTTGAAAGGAAAGGTGTATTACAGTTCGGATAAGAAGAATTGGACGGAAGCAGGGGATATCAACTGGGAAAACAATGATAGCGAAAAGCAGTTTGTGTTCTCGGAAAAACCGAATGCAAGGTTTATCAAATTGGCAATCAGCGATGCGGTTGGCGGATTTGGATCGGGTAGGGAATTGTATGTGTTCAAAGTTCCTGGAACAGAGAGTTACCGTCCGGGGGATATTAATAATGACCGTTTGATCGATCGGAATGATTTGACTTCTTATCTTAACTATACAGGTTTGAGACAAGGTGATGCGGATTTTGAAGGTTATGTGAGCAATGGGGATATCAATAAGAATGGCTTGATCGATGCTTATGATATTTCGAATGTGGCAACGCGTTTGGATGGGGGAGTAGAGATTAATTCGGAAGAGAAATTAGGTGGTTCTATTAGTATCAGTACGGATAAAGTGAATTATGCGAAGGATGAAATCGTGGAGATCCATGTGAAAGGGAATAAGCTTGTTGGGGTTAATGCGTTGAGCTTTGCACTCCCTTATAGTTCGCAGGATTATGAGTATGTGGGGATTGAGAATATGCTAGTGAAGCAGATGGATAATATGACGAATGATCGATTGCATACGAATGGTCAGAAGGCGTTATATCCGACTTTTGTGAATGTAGGAAATCAGGAGACGCTGAAGGTTGATTCAGGGGATATTTTTGTTATTAAGTTGAAAGCCAAACGAGCTTTGAAATTTAATTTGAAGATGCTGGATGGGATATTGGTGGATAAGGGCTTGGATGCGGTGAGGTTTTAGCCATACGTCATTGCGAGGAACGAAGCAATCTTTGAACTAATCGAAAGATTGCTTCGTCGTACCTCCTCGCAATGACGAAAACTCCTCGCAATGACGGGAAATTTTTTAAAAAGTATACCCTAAACTCAAATGCGGAAAATAAGGCATAAAGAAACCTTTACCAAACGTCGGAGTAAAACCTGCGCGGAAATTAAATCCGCCATCTACCGGCTGAAGGCGATATCCGAAAGTCAAATTCCCCACCATACTGGATCTATTTCCTTCAATAAATAACAATTCATTGTTCGGATCATTCTGCTCATCCCAGGAAACATTATAATAAGTAGCACCTACGCCCATCTCAAAGTAATGTTTGTTCTTACCCAATAGGTAATTTAATCCTACAGGCAATGTAAATACACCTTCATCGTCAATATTTAAATAACTGACCCCAATACGGCCACCAAAACCATTACGTGTGTTCTGAAAACGCGTGTCGTAGTTTACGGAATAGGTAATCCCAGGTCCTAAAACCTCAAAATAGATGGTCTGTGCTCTTGGACCCTCTTCATGGGTATTTGGATTTTGTGCAAATGCCATACTGCTCAAACATAGGGCAGCTAAGGCTAAGGTAATTGATTTTAGTTTCATAACGTACGATTAATAGATGGTACAATGTTAATAAAAAAATAGATATATAAGGTTATTTTATTTCCTTTAAGCGATATTTTGTTTAACTTGTTGTTTAAACAATCAGCCTATCAACTATACAAACGTATATTATCAAAAAAATGAGACAGTCACCAACCACCAAGGTTAATTTCACTCTAAAAACACGGTTAAAGCAACCATAAAGCATGTTTTTGTATATAAAACATAGTAAAAACATACTTTCACATTACTTTCAGTATGGTTTCACTTCGAAGCCAACCCAAAAAATAAGGGGCCATCCGTATCGGACAGCCCCTTTGTTTTTAGTTTTGAATGATATTAATCAGCTAATGGTAGATATTGTCGATCAGCCAATTTTAAATCATTAATTAGCTAAAATAAATTGTACTTCTGCTTGGAACTTCACCTCGTCACTTACCATCACACCACCAGTTTCCAAAGCCGCATTCCAAGTCAAACCGAAATCATTTCTGTTGATCTTTCCGGTTACAGTATAACCTGCTTTTTGGTTGCCCCAAGGATCTTGGCTTGTACCACCAAATTCCACATCAAATGTTACAGATTTTGTATTTCCTTTAATGGTCAAATCACCAGTCAATTTATACTCTTCTTCATCTTCTTTCACGATTTTCGTGGAAACGAACGTGATCGAAGGATGGGAAGCAGCACCGAAGAAATCTTCACTTTTTAAGTGTTGATCGCGTTGTTCGTTGTTGGTGCTTACGGAATCAGTTTTGATGTCTACCGAAATTTTTGCGTTTTCAAGCCCTTCACCATCATTTTCAACGGTAATGTCGAAATTGGTGAACTGACCTTTAACGGTAGAGATCATCATGTGTCTTACTTTAAATTCAATTTCACTGTGTGCTGGGTCTAAGTTCCAAGTTGCCATAATATTTTCTTTTTTAAATGATATAAATACTTTTCTTTTGATTTTGTTTGTTGCAACAAAGATAGGGCAGGAAAAAAAGCTGCACATTGATGTATGTTAAGAAATCTCTTTTTTCCGTAAAAGCTTTTCATAGAGCTTTTCCGAAGCCTTGTGTTTGGCCATGCGTATGGTCAGCAGGTAGATGAGGATGGATGCGAAGATAAAGAAAAGGGCGGCTAGGATGGTAAAACTGCTCAGTACCTGATAGAAAACAGAGCTGCGCAGATCGATATAGGAAATGGGCAGGAATAATATCGCTTGGTTTGGGTTTTTTGAATTGACCAAGCAGCTATAGGATTTCTCGACCAACATTTTTTCCGCAATCAGCAGTGTCTCCTGTTTCTTTTGGCTGGTACTCCGCTTGTCCCAGAAAGGGAAATATCGTTTTAAGGTATATTGTTGGATATGGTTATATTCTTTTCCATTGGTCCTGCTCTGAAAACAAATCTCCACAAAAGCATGACCATTGCTTTTGAAGCCTCTAAAATGATGGGGTTCCAGGTCTAGGATTTCCACTTCTTTCTTTTTCCAGCTAGGATGTGACCATTTGAATTCCTGAATCTTGAGGTAAGGGGAGATGCTTATCGTGAGCAAAAAGAGTAGGTAGACAAATACAAAGGTGCTGAACAGCTTGATATAGATCAGTTTGGAGAAAGTGAATCGGAGATTGTTTCGGATAAATATGATGACTATACTGATTGGGAGGCAATATAAGGCGTAGCGAAACGGGAAGATATATCCCACAATAACCAACACGAACAACATCATGATGGTTTTACCCACATTGTCGCTTATTTTATCTCTTTTACGTTTAAATTCCAAAATTACGGTTACTAATTTTCAGCAAAGATAAAGGCTGTCTAAAATTATCATAGAAAAATAAAAAAATAATTTATAAAAAATTCTTTTGGGTGTTAATTTACCTGTTGGAAGTTAAAAATGATGCACTCTTTGCTATGATATGACTAATGTTTTCGATAGGCTTAAGCCGAGGTTTAAATTTTTAAATCTGTTTTCCCAAGCTGGAGATATATTTTATGTTTTAAGGAAAGGCCTGTAGATACATAAATGGAACAATTTATGTAGTATATACCTAGGCTGCAGATTATGGAAATTTGAGGAAGATTAAGGAGATTAGATGAAGATCAAGGTAATTATAACAGGTTCAACAGGAATGGTTGGAGACGGAGTACTGCTGGAATGCTTGCAGAACCCAAATGTAGAACAAATTTTATTGTTGAATCGGAAGCCTTATGGTATCGATCATCCGCAGGTGAAGGAACTGATCCATAGTGATTTTAATAACCTAAGCAGCATCAAAGAGGAATTGATGGGGTATGATGCCTGCTTCTTTTGTGCAGGAGTTTCCTCGGTGGTCATGTCTAAGGAAGAGTATTTCCGCCTGACCTATACATTGACCTTGAATTTCGCCAAGGATTTGGTAGCTATCAATCCGGAGATGGTTTTCTGTTATGTTTCTGGCCGAGGTACAGACAGTTCGGAACAGGGCAGGGTGAATTGGGCGAAGGTGAAGGGGAAAACAGAAAATGACCTGATGCGTTTGCCATTTCGGGCGGTGTATAATTTTAGGCCTGGGATAATGGGCCCAACCAAAGGGGCCAAGAATGTAAAGGGCGCTTTTAAGGTCATCGAATTTCTGTACCCATTCCTGCGTCCATTCAATAAAACCTACTTTTTGACCTTAGCGGAAGTTGGCCGTGCCATGATCAATGTGTCGTTGCATGGGTATAATAAACATGTGCTGGAGATTCAGGATATTTCCTTTTTGGCCAACAATAATCAATAATCGTTTTTTGAACAAATAACCGAATCCTTTTCTAACTTGGTTTTATAGGAAATTAAAGATCACCTTTAGCACCGCCATTCTACCCCGGAGCTGATACAGGTTATGGCTCTGCCTATTAGCGCTGATGGAATAGGTTTCAAAGGATTTGACATTGGCGAGGTTGGTCATGTTCAATTCCAGATCTGTCTTCCATTTGGCAAAACGATATCTTGCAAATCCATCCAAAAACACATAATTGATATCTTTTAAGCCTTCCTGTTGATTAAATAGGTGCCGCGCCGTGATGCGCAGGGTCAATCCCTTGAAGAGGTATACTGGCAATCCAACGGATTGGTTGACATTAAAGGAGGTTCGATCGAGGCTTCCATCGCCTGATCCAGCTTGATTATCCGACCAGCTCGCCAAACCGAAGTAAGATAGGTTCAGGTTCTTCCAGATCTTGGTTTCCACCTGGGTCCGCAAGCTATAGCTGTACTGTTTAAAGGGGAGGAGCTCCTGATTGAACAATTGGTTGTAGTCGGTCATGCTCCAGTTGGCATTGACTTTTAGGGAGCTTGCCCATTTGAAGATGTACTTATCGATCCCAAAGCTGGTGGATAGGGAATTGACTTGGTTCTCTCGGTCCAACAATTGGGTATTGGTGCTGTTTTCTCCCACTTCGTTGGATATGATGTTGGAGGAGATATTCTGGGAATAGCTGATTCCTGCGTTCATGAAGAACATCTTCAATGTTCTGTTGAACTTGTAATTCAGATTGGCAGACCGGGATTCATATTCGGCTAGTCCGGCCAAGTTATTGGACAGGCTGCGGTAATTGCGGAGGACGATTCCCCGGTATACATTGTCGATATTTCCAAAAGATTTGGTACGGTGGATACCTAAGCTCAGCTCATCCTCCGACGCCACCCGCAATTTGGCATTCAGCGAAGGCTGGAAAAGCAGCTGCTGTTGTTTATTGTTGATATCAAAATTCGGGTCGGCAAAGTGGGTGAACTGCAGCATGAGGGGTAAGGTCAATGTTACTGCCAAACGTTTCTTTTCCCAATCGTATCCCGCTTCTGTAGAGAGGCTATACCGTTGCCAGTCCATCTGGTTAGTTAGGGAATCCTGTGGGAAAGCCATGCTGCTGCCTTCTATTTCCTTTTCTAATCGACTATTGAACTGCTGTTTGTCGAGGATAGCGCCCAGTCTATAACTCTGTCGGATCTTGGTGGTTGGGATGCGGTAGCCTAGATTTGCCCTGGAAAATAGGGTGGGCACTTCCACAAATTGGAGGCTGGCGTCGTAGGGCAGGTTATTGTTTAAGCGATCGGCAAATACACCAGGGGTTAAACGAAGAGTCTGCGGTTTATTGCCATAATCCAGGTACCATTCCAATTCTATGAGATTATCTTTTTTGGTTTGGGGTATATAGAAGAAATGATTGGAAAAGCCTTTTATCTTTTCGTTCAGTCTACCGCTGTTGTTCGTGTTATTGGCCATTATATCCGCCATACCTTCATCCTGCCTGTATTCGAGGGCCAAAATGTTGTTGATGTATTTATCCTTACTGTTCATGCTGGCCGTAAACCTCAAGGAACTGATAAACTGTTCGTTATCCTTATCCTGGACCTCTTGAAGAACGAACTGCTCATTTTCGGTGAGGTAGGTATTGGTACCTTCGAAATGGTTTTCATCGCGACCCAACATCAATTGGATATTGGATTTCAACTGCCAGTCGTTTTTCAGGTTGACCAGGTTATTGGCATTCAGGCTGGCATGGTCGTTCAGGAAGTAATTGGCTTTTCCCAGCATTGGCGGTCCTACTGTTCCCAGGGAGAGGAGGTTGTTGATGGCGGTACGGCCAAGTTTTCCCATAATGGAATTGCTGTTGAAGCCTGTGAAATCCTGTTCCAGATCGCGACCTACATTGTTCCCTTGTAGCACATTGAGCACCTTAAATTTCTTGTTGAAAAGGATGCTGTTGAGTTCGGCATCGTATTGTTTGGGAATTCCAGCCCCTAATTTCACTTCGCCGGTCATCTTCATTTTCGCTTCATCCTTGATGACCAGATTAAGGGCTACAGCATCCGTAAATTTCTTGTTTTTTAGGACCTTGAGGTGTTCATGGTTCTGCAATACCTGGATGTCCTTGACCATTTTGTATGGAATGGTGCGGGTTCCGATGTTGTACCGGTCTTCCAGGAGATCATCTCCATCGATATAAAGGTGGGAGATGGACTTTCCTTGGAATTTGATGTTTCCATTGTCGGAAACCTCCATACCGGGCAATTTTTTGAGCACATCCCCAATGGAACGGTCCATTTCGTTGGCAAAGCTATCCACGTTGTAGCTGATGGTATCTCCGATACGCTGGATCGCCGGTCGGGATTTGACCATGATGGAATCCAGGAGGGTGGTATTCTGTTCCAGCTCTATTTTTAGATTTTTAAGGTCAGGTTGTTCTTTGGATTGATCTGCAGGTGTTACTTCCGACAAGGACATACTAAATTTTTTATAGCCTAGGTGGTTGATCTCTAACCGACTTCCTTTTGTTGCGGCATTGTTCTGCAGTTGAAAATAACCTTTGCTATCGGTCTGTTTGAAGGCCAAGATCTTATTCTCTGCTGATTTCAGCAGGATACTGGCGGAAGGAATGGCTTTTCCGGATTGCTTGTCGATCAGGTAGCCTTGTATGCTTTGCCCTTGAGCAAAGCATAGGGAGGCCAAACAGGCTAATATTAGCGAGGTTAAATAACGTAGGAACATGGTTGGTTTTAGATCTTCTGTTTTGTGAATTGTTTATGGTTTTAATTCAATGGGATTATTCACAATAGGCGATGGTTTGTAATTGCTGTTATCGCTTTTCACCGTAAGAGATTTAATCTTACTTGGATCCATGGAACCAGAAATAGCCGATGAAGAGGAAGAGCCTGAGGGCCTTCCACTAACGATAGTCATGCCACCTCTTCCTCCTGAACTACCACTGCTGATCGTCGTGGAACTGCCTCCCGTTTTTGCCTGCATATAGGCCATCGGATTTGCCCGGTATCCCTCTTCTTGTTTTTTAACCTCCGCTGGGGTAGATTTGATCGCATAATCCGGAGCTTCTATCAGGACGTTGTTGGTTTCATCCAATTTATCGAAGCCGGCATATTCAAAAACCACTTCTTTTTTGAGGTCTTCTGCCGATAGGATCAAGCCTGGAAGGCCATGTAATTTCCAAGGACCGAAGGAAAAAGGCAAGTCGGTGGTGAACCAGGCGGTGTATTGTCTGCCCTTGTAGTTGGTTGTCGCTTTTTGGCAGGTATAGCCTCCAATGGTCTTGGTTTCGTCATGGATCTCCCATTCCGGTACATCGTAGGCATTATCCATCAAAAAAGTATTCCCTCCAAATCGGGCAATCTCCAAGATTTTCTTTTCTTCCGGTTGAATGATAAAGTTGCGGTCTATGGCTGTTGAGCTTTTGCTCAGCACCAGATTACCATCAAAACTTGGGCTTTCCATCTGTTTTTTCACTTCCTGGTTCAATCGCTCTGAAGAATAGGAAGTATAATAGGAACCTTTCTGTCCAAGGTAAGTAACGACTTCATCCAGCCGGGGATTCGTTCTTTGGTTGGTGTCGTTGATATGTTTGAACTGGTAATGTACCTTGGCGACTGGTTTTTCCTGTGCGGAAAGGCCTATGCTGAAGGCTAAAGCGGCAAAAAATAGGATCGATCTTTTCATGGTTTATTAATTTTTAATAAACCTACGAAATATTAGTAATATATACAAAAAGAAAATAATTACATTTGTTAGGAAGGATAAAACAAAAAGAAACGTGGCAAAACTGAAGATAAATTACCCTAAGGATAAATTGCAGAACAATTCAACGGTTTGGAAGTATGGGATGGTGGTATTGACGATCATTCTGATCTGTATATTTTTGCCTAAGCAACCACGATTTCGGTACGAGTACCAGAAGGGGAAACCTTGGAACCATGAGAACCTGGTATCTCCCTATAACTTTGCGATCTTAAAGACGCCGGAGGAGCTGGCGCGGGATAAGCAGTATATCCTGAAGACGGTTCAGCCGATCTACAACCTGCACGATGTGGTGAGCAAGGAGCAGATCGACCAGTTCAATACGGACCTGAACGAGAAATGGCAATCCAGCCAGTTGGACTCCGTGGAGGGAGCCGATATCAATAAATATCGAGCAGTAGGGACCGCGCTTTTGGATTATGTTTATGGTCGGGGGGTGATCTCTTTGAATAACCGGTTTCAGGTGAAGGGGGATGATTCCTTGAAGCATGATCCGACGGCGATGGAGTATAATTTTGTGCTGGTGCATGATAATATTGCGCAGCAGAAGAATACGGTGGATTGTTTTACGATCGAAACGGCGAACCAATATATCCGGAGTGCACTGGAGCGGAATACGGAGATAAGCTTTAAGCCTTGGTTGGCGGAGATCCTGAAGAGTTACATTACGATCAATTTTGTTTTTAATGAAAGCCAGACGAATAAGGTGGAGCAGACGGCGCTTTCGAATATTTCGACCACGCGAGGGATGGTGCAGAAGGATGAGCTGATCGCGGAGCAGGGCAAGATCGTGAACAACGACAGTTACCAGAAGCTGGAATCGTTGCGGAAGGTCTTTGAGGATGAATCGCGGATATCGGGTGAGCAGAACCTGGTGACCTTCGGACATTTTATCCTGATCTCCCTGGCGATGACCTTGTTAATGGTTTTCCTGTACTTCTTCCGGATCGATATCTTTAATAATAACCGGCTGTTGTTCATTATCTTTCTGGTGATCCTGGTGATGCTGGGGGTATTGAGCTGGGCGATCAAGATGAAGATCCCAAGCCTGTATTACATTCCGTATTGTAGTGTACCTATTATCTTCCGCTTGTTGTTCGATACGCGGATTGCATTGAATATACATATCTTGATGGTGCTGGTGGCAGGACTGTTTGTTCCGAATAGTTTTGACTTTGTGTTCCTGCAGTTTACGGCAGGTATGGTGGCCATCTATAGCATCAAGACCTTGGTGAAAAGGGAGCAATTCCTGGTTTCCTCGGTCATTATTCTGGCGACCTACATCATGGCCTATGTGGGGCTGGTATTGACGCGTAACGGATCCTTTAGCAGCATCTATTGGCAGGATATCCTTCCTTTTACGGTGAGTGTAGGCTTGACCTTATTGGCCTATCCATTGATCTATGCGTTTGAGAAGTTGTTCGGCATTGTGTCGGATCTGACCTTGATGGAGCTGACGAACTCGAACTCGCGCTTGTTGCGGGAGCTTTCCTTGAAGGCACCGGGCACTTTCCAGCATTCTTTGCAGGTGGCGAACCTGGCGGAGGCAGCGATCTATAAGATAGGGGGGAACCCTTTATTGGTTCGTGCGGGTGCTTTGTACCATGATATCGGGAAGATGATCAATCCATTGTATTTTATCGAGAACCAGAAGACGAATGATAATCCGCATGAGGAGCTGACGCCGGAGCAATCGGCACAGATCATTATTTCGCATGTGCTGAAGGGGATCGAGATGGCGCGGAAGCATCAGATGCCGGAGGTGGTGATTGATTTTATCCGTACGCACCATGGTACGACGAAGGTGGATTATTTCTATAATTTGGCGGTGAAGGATAACCCGGATAAGGTGATCGATGAGTCTATCTTTAAGTATCCTGGCCCGGTTCCTTTTTCGAAGGAGACGGCGGTCTTGATGATGGCGGACTCGGTGGAGGCGGCTTCCAGGGCATTAAAGGAACCTACGGAGGAGTCTATCAATAATCTGGTGGACAAGATCATTGAGCATAAGTTGATGCAAAGGCAGTTTGCGAATGCGAATATTACGATGCGGGATATTACGGAGGCATCGAAGATTTTTAAGGCGATGTTGAAGAGTATTTATCATGTTAGGATTGATTATGATCTGACGAAGAAGAAGGAGGGATAAAAAATATATTGAGATTCAGATGGGGGTGGATTATTTATTTTGAGATTCAGGAGGAGGTGGAAAAAATATATTGAGATTAAGTGGGAGGTAGAAAAAATATATTGAGATTCAGAAGGTTGGGATTTTGGCGGGGAAAAAGTTAAAAAATGTGTGTAAACGGCTTTGAAGAGTGAATTAATTACTTTATGTTTGCACTGTCGAAACCCGGAGAGGTGCCTGAGTGGCCGAAAGGAACAGTTTGCTAAACTGTCGTACTGGAAACGGTACCGCGGGTTCGAATCCCGCCCTCTCCGCAAAGATAACAGCCTTATCACCAGATAAGGCTTTTTTTATGGATTTAAGCCATTTTTTAAAGTCCATGCAATTGAGAAAAATCAACGATATTATTGGTTTAAGGAAAAGAATTTTGTGATAATAAACCGTCAAATTACAATAAACCTAATGCTCGTGATTGCATTTTTCATTGATTTTAAGGTGAAAAATAGATACAAAAGATTTTATGACGAATTTTACTCATGAAAAACCCCACTTCGTGAGTGGGATACGTAACTTAAGGCAATACGATTGTAGCAATTAAGCCAAGCAAAGTCCTTCGCCCTTTGGGTGATGATAATACGAATGTATTGCTTATATATAATAGTTCATAACAAATTCAACATTGTTTACCATCATTTAACAAATTGGTATTAAATAATAAGTTTATCGGCCAACAAATCAATACAAAATCCTGAGACTGGGAATCTGGATTTTCACCTAGTAATCATTCAAAAATTACCAATTAAGACTTTAAAAAAAGCAATATTGACAATTCAATTCAATGAACGCTTTTGAATCATTCCTTCCAAGCTTGTCCCTCCGCAATATCTTTCAACTCTTGATTCCTAATTAATAAAAACTTCCGCATATAGTTTTTCAGAAACAGTTGGTTCGCTAAGCGACCTAGTAAACCCAATGGAGAGGTAAATTCAAATCGATCAATCATTTTAGTACCATTAATTGTTGCTACAAATTCATGTCTATGTTTCATGGAGGCAAAGGCACCCTGAATCATTTCATCCTCGAAAAAATGTGGTTTCTCCATCTTAGTCAACTTGACTGTCAGATTTTGATACACTCCGAAATGCTTTGCTCGCCACGTAACGGTCTCCCCTAATTCCATGAGTCCTGATGTTCGACCAGCTATAGCTCTTTCATTAGTCTGTTTGGTAGAATACTGATGCAAATCGATGTTTCTTGCCAGATCGAATACTCGATTTACAGGTGCATTAATGTGGGTTTCGAGGTGAATGATTGGCATATTATTGTTTTATTCGTACGTATTCTTCTTGAATTCCACTGATATTACTCGCACCGAAAAACAAAATCCACAAAGAGTGCTCCTGATGGCTGCTATATCCAATCCTTCCGTTCTGTAGTGCTGAAAGAATACTTATCTCTTCTTTGACTTTAAAATAGATAAATGGGAGGGGAATTAGGTTTCTTTTCTTTTCTAGGATGAGATAATTATTTTTTGGGGTTACAGGAATTCGAAAGGTAGCTATTTGTTGTCCTGAATCAACAGCATCCACTTTTAATTCATCCGTATTTAAAAGTGTCAATCTGACTTGCATATCTTCTCCACCTTCCATAATACTATCTTTATCGACCCTGAATGTCGATAACAGTCTCCATAAACTTATACTATTTTTTTGGTATGGTTTTGCTCTATTAACGGCCTTATTTGAATATAATTCACTTTTAAAATTTCCGCTGACAGAAGCCGTTTTGGTCGAAAACTTCTTGCTTAATTTTCGGGTGGATGTACAAGAACTTAAGGATAGAATTAATATTAAATAAAATAGATATCTCATGTAAATTGGTGTTAAAACAAACAAGAATGATACTGTTCTCAAATCCTGTCAGAAGGATTTCTCTATAAATCTAAAAAACAATAATCAATGTTTACAGCAAATTGTTCGAAAAGTAAAGTAGCACAGAAAAATGCATTAAAGAATTTCAAAAGACAGAGAGAATTAAGGAAAAATCAGATTTAATCCTGCATACAAAAAGGATAAAGCTATGATATCACAAATAACGGGAAGTAATTATACAATATGTGCTTAAAAAACCTTTCCAATTATCTTGAATCTATCGATAAAATTTTGGAAAGAATCCCAATTGACAACAGGTTGTAGCCATATCTTTCTAATCCCTATGAAAAAATTGACAAAAACACCTTCACTGCAGCATAAAATAATCTTTTTATCCATTGGATTCGATGAGCTATCATCATCAGGTTGACAATGGCTGTACCGATCGTTTAAAAACGAGCCTAATCCACTAACTACTTCAAACGAGGTTAGAATGTCGAGATAATTATTTGATCTATTTTCTGCTGGATTATCGATTTCAAATATGAAAATTACATCAATGTTTTTTAACAACTCTCTTTCTTTTTCTACATTATCTATCTGATGGCAATACGATCTTAAGTAGATCTTATTGCCCGAATTCCACAAATAGTCAGCTGCTTCGAGGCCTAATGCCCATCCTTTTTCGTCATTTCCTATTATTAGACATTGCATATCATTTCTCTATTTTACTTAAAATTCTGTGATCGATGTAAAAGGTTCCAAAAGGAATCAGGCAAGCCAACAATACTTTCCAAGTAGTTGATTTGAATTCCCACCTTTGCGCAATACCTACGTTGATCGTATTTAAAATAAAAAGCACAAATAATACTCCATGGATAGGACCGAGGGCCTTAACCATATCTGGGAAATCGAAAAGATACTTGAGTGGAACAGCGACAAAGACGAGTAGCAAAAGGGAAATACCTTCCAATATAGCCAATAGTCTTAGCCTTCCTACATTTGTTTTAAGTGAAATGGACATAAATTATCGTGTTAATGGTCTAATTGCAAATGGTGAAAATGGCCAAGGAATAGCTAGAAAAATAAGAATCAACCCTATGGCAAAGAAAAGGACAGTAGTTCTGTATTTATCCCCGTCATCTGACTTTCGCTTAGCCAGTGCCGATCCTATGCTTATGACTACTGTGGCCAATATCATGGTGAATGGATGCAAAATATTATAGAAGGTGAGTTCCATGTTTCCAAATGGCAGCTTATCTGATTTCCAGAAAACTTGACGTAATGGTGCCTGAATAAATAGAACAATTCCAATGAGAAGCTGGAGATGGATTATGGTGGCCGTGCCATGTCTGAAAAGATTATCCAGGTTGGTGAATTTTTTCCTTTGGAATAATCGAATGGTAAATCTTGTTAAGGTAAAAAGCAAACCGATGAGGACGAGCCAGCGCATGTAGGTATGCGCTATTAATAGATAATGATACATATTGAAAGTTTTATTCTTTATTTTAAGATTTAATAACATACTAATCGGTATGTTATAGGGCAAAAAAAATTATTTTAAGAGATTCAGATAAGCTTCAAACTGTTTCAGGTAATCTTTATATACCTTCGTGGAGTTAACTAGTTTTCCAAGATTTCGAATGCCCCAATATCCGGACATGATAAAAATGGCTACCTGTTCCGTATCTATATCTTTTCGAATTAAATTTTGTTCGATTCCTTTTTGAAGACATATTTCCAGGCACATTTTCCATTTGAGTGCCAGTTCGTTCAATACTTTAGTGAAATTTGTGTTCCAAGGAGCCATTTCTGTCGTCAAATTCGATGCAGGACAGCCATATTCAACTTTTAAGAATTCGTTTTTCAATAAAGCATCATGCATCATCTGATAGAGTATTGTCGAAGGATCTTTTTCCTGCAATAAGGGCTTTATGAAATAATGTTCAAAATTGGGCTTTATTAATTCCTGTATAATAGCTATGCCCATTTCATCCTTATTCTTAAAATGGTAATAAAATGCACCTTTAGTAACCTTTGTTTTTGCAAGGATATCATCAATACTCGTTGTTTGATAACCCTTTGTATAGATGAGGTCAAATGCCTGTTCTAAAATAGTCAGTCGGGTAATTTCTGCTTTCTTCATATTACATACCAATTGGTATTTTTTTTACAAATAAAATGTATTTTTTTTGTATTGGAAAACAAATTTTACAGCAAATCTCATTCTAGTGTCATTTGTGCTTTCTAAGTCCAACCTTCATAAAAATATGATCTCGATAATTCTGTTTTTTTTATCGGCCATTATCTTCAATTATACAGTGTAAGGATATGTTTAGGGATAATTTCAAGATTTCTCTTGAAATGAATACCATACCATTATCTTTGCAGGGAATTACACAAACTAAAAAATACTGATTATATAGCTAGGATTTAAAATCTAATCCAAAAAAGTAGATGAAGAATCAATTAAAAAATTATAGCATTCATTTTATTAAAGAAATTATTCCAGTTATTGCGGGGATTTTAATAGCGCTTTTCATAGATAATTGGAATTCCCAACGAAAAGATAAAATTTATATCAATCAAGTTCTTACGACCATCAACAGTGAACTAAAGGATTCAAAAGAGGATATCAGAACAATAATTCCACAACATGAAGCTTTAATTGATTCATTGGAGTTTTATGAAAATGACTCAAATATTTCCATTTTAGAAGTAGTGAAGAATGCCATGGGGATAAATATTCCGCAGGTAAAATCAAATGCATGGAAATCTGTTTCAAATGCTAAAATTGATCTAATAGATTACGAAAAAATCACCTCCCTTTCAAACATTGAAAATGAAAAGGAACTGTTGAATAAAAAAAGTGACTTCCTAATGAGTTTTCTTTATTCCAACATCAATGAGAAAGATAAAAATGTTAAGCAAACATTGAAAATGATCATTATGGATATCCTTCAAACAGAAAAAACAATGTTAAAGAGGATTGAGCATTTTGAAAACCTAAAATAATTGCTGGTTAAGATTAAGGACTAATTTGGTAAGGGATTTAATAATTTCTTCAACCCATCAGTATTGCATAACCATTTTTGCCTTTATCATAAATAATGCAATTTAATCATACCCTCCATTCAACAATATATTCACTTTAATCTCCTCATTTGCTTTCCAAATCACCCATCCTAAAACCTCTTTATCACCCGCTAACACATTTCCTCGGGTACTAACCTGCGCCCAATCCCCATCCACTTCTGTAACCTTAAAATATAAATTCTGGATATTGGAAAGGTGAGACCCTGTCCCATTGGGTTTGTCGTAGATCAGAGTGCCAGATGGAACGGTAACCATATAAGCACGTTTCAGTGCCTGTTCCCAACTTTCATAATAATACCAATTACTGATTTTTGTGTCCACAAAGTTGGGGTCAAAAAATTCAGGATGCTCTTTACCATTCCGGTAATCATTCTTAGGATCCAATTTTATAAAACTGGTTTCTCTGGTTTTCTCATTCAGGAGTACAATCACCCCATCCGATAATTTCTCCATAACCCGAAAGCTGAGCTTTGGCGCAAAACGGAATAATCCCATTTGCTGATTTTCCTTTCCTTCCTTTTCCGAATCACCAACATTTAAATCATAAGGTTGCAGTAGGTTTTTCTGATTTGGAATGTAGATATGTGTAATCCCTTTATCTTCGCCTTTTTCTTCCACTTTAAATTGAATGCTATTGTAAGCATCTTTTTCTGTTGGATTTTTGAACAAAGGAATGGCGTGCTGCGTATTGAAATGTATAAGACCAACACCGGCATTCGGCGGATATTTAGGTAGGTCAATGTCGATCTTCGTAGTATCAGATCGATTGCAGGCAAGCAATACCCAATAACAGCCTAGTAACGCTGAGAAAAAGAAAAGCTTATTTATCTGCATATGATTAAGTTTTATAGAGGGTTAAGGAATGGTTTCAACACCCGAAAAAAGCAAACCATTTTTGCCTTTTTTGAACCATATCCCAAATTGTCCACCTTCATGGCCTTCCGTTAATTCATCCTTTCGGTAGATGGTATACCAAACGATATAATCTGCGTGATCGGAATACTCAGCAAATAAAATTTTCTCCTTTCTTTCTAATCTATCCAGCAGATCCTTCTGGAAAATATCTGAAAAATGTTTATTAAAAAATGTCTGTTTGGAGATCAGGTAATTTCTTGGTTGACTATCCTCAAACTTAAAGCACAAGGAACAATAGATCGTATTGCTGGATAATGAGGCTAGTTTCTTTGTATCCTTCTTAAGGATCAATTCCACAATATGATCTGTTTGTTTGAAAATATTCAAGGTATCAAGCTGAGCATATAGATTTGCTGAAAGTAACAGCATCATGCTGAAAAAAAGTGTAATAATCTTGAGTTTCATGTTTTCTGTTGATCTATATTGTTAGCTACTGGTATTAAATATAAATATAACGTATTTTATTTGAGATTAATTTCTTTCCCATCCTTGTTATTATTTGTTTAAAAATTTGTAGATTCATAGCACACTATTATTAAACACATAAAACCCAAAAAACTATGAAAAATCTAAAAATTTTTTCCCTGCTATTATTAACATTAACTTTCGTTTTTTCATCATGCAGTAAGGATGATGATGATACACCTGGGACAGGAACGAAGAAAGTACAGTACAAATTGATTGGATCCACTGGTGTGAATATTTCTGTCATTGTATATTACGATGGGGATAATCCAGTAAGCAAAACCGGAAATTTCGGAAGTGAGTGGACGAGCGAAGCAAATATTTCTTCAAAAACTCCCACTATTTCAGCGAATGCAATTGGACCAAACGACAACTCCACATTGAAAGCACAGATTTTAGTGGATGGTAAAGTAGTAAAGGAAAGTGGTGTTTCAACTGGAAAAGTCCTTACGACGAATGTTTCTTATTATTAAGGCCAAATGATTTCCTTAGAACATTTCTCTTGAAGAATTTATTCTTTCTGAGGATAAACATGAAACCCCACTGAAAATCAGTGGGGTTTTGTGATTCTTAATTCATTTGTTTGATTATATTATCAATCAACTCTTTTGCTTGATGATATTTCAAAATGGGAGCGGCTTGGCCGGCCCAAAAAGCTTTCAACTCAGGATTACTTTCCGTATTAGCCGGATATGCGCCAAGTTTACCCACAATTTTTCCTTGTAAGGGATACGGAGCGAGATGATGTTGAAACTCTTTTAATTCTTCCGTAAGCCTATTTTTAATTCCACGGGACAACCTGCCTGTAAATACTTTTGTTAATGTGGTATAACGAGCATCTTTTGAAAATAATTTTTCACGATGGATGTTGCTTGTCCCAGATTCTTTGGTAGCTAAAAATGCTGTGCCAATTTGAACGGCATCTGCTCCGAGCGCCAAAGCCGCTTTAACGCCCCGATAATCAGCGATTCCTCCGGCAGCAATGACTGGAATTTTCACATGATCTGCAACTTGAGGAATTAAAGAAAAGGTTCCAATCAAGCTTTCTTCCGCATGGTCTAAAAATGAAACACGATGTCCACCAGCATCAAAACCTGTTGCTACAACGGCATCTACTCCTGCATTTTCAATGGCTATGGCCTCATCTAAAGTTGTTGCTGTTCCTATCGTTTTGATATTAAGTTGTCTACATTTTTCTAAAATATCCTTGGAGGGAATACCGAAAACAAAGCTAAATACATCAGGTTTGACCTCAAAAATAGCTTCTATTTGATTATCGAAAGTAGGACTTTCTGGCAAAGGAAAAGTTGGAGGTTCGACGCCAACTTGCTCAAAATATGGATGGAATATTTCTATTACTTTATCAAATGCTTTGCTGTCAAAATCCTGGATATGATCATCTTTATCTTTAACCCAAAGATTAAGATTGAAGGGTTTGTCCGTTTGCTTTTTGATGTTGTTCGAAATTTCTACAATTTCATTGGCATAGAATGGTTGACATCCGTATGATCCTATCCCACCTAAATTAGATACTACAGAGGTCAATTCTATAGAGGAAACCTTTCCTCCGAAAGGTCCTTGAACTATGGGTAAATCCAAACCCAGTAATCTAGTAAATTTTGTATCTGACCACATAATTGTATGTTTATTTTTGTCCAACTAATTTGAATTGTAATACAAATTCATCATAAATCAATTTATTGCCCAGATTGGGAATAAATTTACCGGATCCATATTTGATATTATATAATGTTCTATCAACCTTTATCTCTCCTAATGCATGAAGAAAATCCGTGAAAATTTCGATTGTAGCGGGAAAAGAAATAGGATGTGTAATATCCTTTATGGTTAGGTCTCCAAATATTTGATAATGATTGTTTTCCTTTATAGCTTTATTTAACTTAAATATGGCAGTCTTAAAAATGTCCACAGCAAAAAAATCTTCATGATTTAAGTGATCAAAAAATTCTTTGTAGATGGATCTATCCGCTATATCAGTTATGACGATTGATGTCATATCAATAATGATCTCGCCCGCTATTAATTCTTCGTTTTCAAAACTTAGAAAACCATTCTTGATATTAATGGTTCCGGTATGTAATCCTAATATTTTTTTTCCAGTCCAATTGACTAAACTACTTTTTGTTTGAATGCTGAATGTTGTCATTGTATTATTTTTTAAAATGTTACAACACAAAATTCAAGTAATAAAAAACGAAATCGAAGGATGTATATCACAAATAAAATGTGAGATAGATCAAGTTATTTAGTGGAATATAAGCGGCTTAAAGTTTCGCGAGTTACGCCCAAGTAAGAGGCTAAAATATGCTTAGGTAATTTTTGGACCAATGATGGGTAGTCCTGGATAAATTTTTCATACCGTTCTTTAGCACTACTACTTAGTAACGTTAAAATTCTGTTTTGTAGTGCTACATTTCTACGATTAGTTTTTTTTCTAAAGAAATGCTCTATTCGATGGAATTCCTTACACAATTTTTCCCTGTTTTCAAGACTTAGGCAAAGGACTTCTGTTTCTTCTAAACAATCTATATTTACCCTTGCTTTTTTCTTAAAGTAATAAGCTTCATAATCTGAAATCCACCAATCCTGCGTGCCAAAAAGCAGAATATGCATTTTGTCGTTTTCATCCGTATAATATGATTTTATGCAACCTGAAAGCACAAAATAATCATAAACAACAACTTGATCTTCCTGAACTAAAAATTGATGTTTTTTAAATTTTTTCGTAATAAAATGACTTAAAATATAATCATATTCATCATCCGTAATTTCAATGATTTTTTTAAATTGATTTTTTAAAAGCTCACTCATCAATTTTTTGTTTGTCGTTTTGGTAAAATTAAGGAAAAGTCTTTTAAATAAAATTGGTTTTAGAAGGGTAGGTATATATTCATTAAAAAAGAGGATCGTGGAGATCCTCTTCCCTTAATAATCCTCTTCGTCCGCTTCCATATTGATGCTTCCTTCAGCGATTTCCGTTAGATAAACATCCGTAGCTTCCTCTTCTTCCAATGTCCTTTCCAAAAGATCCGCCACTTTATCCATATCCATGGTAATGGCCAGTTGCGCTAATCCACCATAGGAAGCAATTTCATAATGCTCCAACTTTTGGGCCGCAATGATCAAGGCTACATCCCGCGTCACTGTTCCTTCTTCGGTTGATTTGATGATTTCCTTGGCTTCATCCAATAATCCCAAAATCGCTTTACATTCTTTTTCCTCTTCCTTTTCATTCAAAAGGGCAAACACCTTTTTCAATCGACTCACATGTTTTTTGGTCACCAGGTGATGGTCTTCAAACGCATCCTTCAATTCCTCCGTGGTAGCTGCCTCTTCCATTTCCACCAAGGCATCCACCAGTTTATTCTCTGCATAGAGCATATCCTTTAAACCGGAAAGGAAAAATTTATACAAAGGGCTATCCTTCTGATCACTACCTTCGTATTGTTCTTCGTTTTGGTTCTTCATGGAAGTATTATTTGTATCCTCCGAATCATTGCCGTTTTTCCTATTGTTAGCAGCTTTGCCATTCGTATTTTTAGCATTGGATTTGTTTTCCGTTGCTTCTTTATCTTGCTTTGCCATAAAATTTGTTTTAAAGATTAAATGCCTCCTAATGAAAGGAGACATTTAATTTACTATTGGTAATAATAAGTGGGGAGATCTTAAGAAGATCTTCGGCCACCATAACCAGATCTACCTGAACTTCTACTGCCTCCATGTGATGCCTGTCCACCCATTCGGGCAATTCTTGTGCGTTCTTCTGGACTCATCGCTGCAAAACCACGTTTACCTGAATTGGTGCCCGAACTTCTGGAGCTTCGAGTACTGGATGAACTGGAAGTTCGTCCCTGACTGCCTCTATTGGAACTGGTTGATCTAGATCCTAAATTATTACCGCTTTGGGATGATCTTCTACGACCGGATGAACTGGAACGATCGGAAGTATATCTTCCATCACTGTCCCTTCTTCTATTCGATCTTCCATCATCGTAATCGTCTTCATCTTGGTCATTATCATATTCGGAGTCGTAATCCTCCTCATAATCGTCCTCATTATCATAATAATCCTCTTCGTCAAAATCATCATCGTAATCCTCATCGTTGGATGCATCACGAAATCCATGGCTATAGCCTAACTGATAGATATCCTCCATGGAATGTTGTTGGTTCGAAGAAGAAGATTGCCTTGATTTTCCTCTGCTTGAATTGTTTCTTTTCATAACGTTTCTTTATTTCTTTCCTTGCTGCAATGCAGGGAATTTAAAGAGGCTTTGTCTAGAATCAGCTCTCATAAATCGAAACCTTGAATTATCAAAAAGTTTGATTTATTTTTAAATTATTGAAAGTCGATATGGGAGTATTTTTTGTCCTTTTGTTATTCAAGTCAATTGCAATAAGATTGTCCGATTGGACTATATTGATGGATTAGGTCTTTTGATGCATCAATTCATAGCAGTCTACGACCTTAGAAAAAACGTAAAACATTTCCTGCGCAATTTCTAGGCTTTTTTCCCAATAAACGGTATCCTGAATATCCGTTCCATCTGATGATTTTGGATCAGCATATGTAATAGGAATTCGGGTATCAGCACCTGGGATAAATGGACAGCCGGCATCAGCTTGGGAACAAGTCATGATGGCGGCGAAATTTGTCTTTGGGTTTAAAGGATGGTTATAAACTTTTGAAAAAAGTTTGAGTTGTACCTTTTTTTCTGGTAAATCCAATTCATAAATGGGATTAACCTCATCTTCGTTTTTTTTCAACAAAAGACCTTGATTCCTTAGCGTTTCCACAATTTTGGGATAAACGGCTGTTTCTTCAGTTCCTCCTGAAAAACATTTGATCAATGGTATCCTAAAATGATCCGCTGCAATTGATGTCCAGACCTGTGCCAAAATACTGCGCCGAGAATTATGGGTGCATATAAATTGAAGATTTACAGGATTGGAATGCTTCACCTGTTCCTGGATATAAGTAACCAAAGGTGCAAGCAAAACTTTTCTATCATCGGAAATATCCAAATCACTAAGGATATTTCCGATAGTTTGTTGAATAGTATGGTTCATCATGTCTCTTAGCAACAGCCGGAACCAGGAGAACAAGAATTGTTCGAATGCTGATTTAACTCAATAAATTTGATTTTTGGTTTTTCGGTTGGAATACCGCATGCATCTTCTGCCAAACAGGCCGTTTGTTTATTCTTCAAAAGAAAATGCTGGCCATTGAAATCCAGGTCAAACTTACCAATGGTCTGCTGTTGGAATTCTACTTCAATTTCCGCGTCCTCGATTCCTAATTGCTTTTCCGACAGGTTAATAATATTCAATAATTTATCTGGATATAGTCGATGGTCAACATCATGTGAGTGCCATAATTGGAAACTGACAGTTTTATCATGACGGATCGTCCCGCCACAATCAATATAATTTTTATTAACTTGTCCAACTTCTGTTACATGGAAATGGGTTGGAACAAAACTGCCATCCTCGAGTTGAAAGGATACTTCCGAAAGGGTAGGAAGGATTTCTTTAATTGCTGATAATTTCATTTTAAATTTATTTAAAGACAAACAAGTATCGTAATATTACGATGTTATAGTTCAAAAAAAACTTAACAACAGGTTTTTGTTTGGATATCCTGATCTAGGAAATCCGAAACATCATTTTTTATGCTATTCCATATCTTCTCATCGATACAGTAACAGATCGACTTTCCCTCAATGGAACCTGTAATGATGCCAGCATTCTTCAATTCTTTCAAATGTTGGGATATGGTCGCTTGGGCTAATCCGAGTTCATCAACAAGATCATTACAGATACAACTTGGCTGATCGATGATATATTGCAGGATAGCAAGTCGAGCTGGATGCCCCAAAACCTTGAAAAGCTTGGCTAAGTTATTCTGCTCTGCACTGAAAATTTCGCTCTTGGTGATTCCCATTTGATGAATTGATTTAATATCGCAATATTACGATATTAATTTTGCATTATTATTCTTTTACAGGGATAAATTTTGATTCACAAAAAAACCTACTGGGAATGTTACAAAGAAACTGTCTAAATTGACTTCTTGGAGGAAGCAAAATGTAGGCAGGGTGTAAGTGCGTTGTAAGTGCCTTTTAGCACTTACAACTCACTTACATGTCACTTACAACTCACTTGAACTTCGAAGATTTCCTGATCTTTTTCTTGTCTAGATTTTATTATTAAACATTTAGATTCAAATAATTCCTTTGAAATTTAAAATAATCTTTATAATTTAATATTTTAATTGAATTGCTGATCTGAATCAAGCATATCTGCCTTTCCCTTTCTCCACTGCCGAAGACTTTTTCCAATTGTTAATTTCTTTACCTAAATAAATTGTCATGGACTTTCTAGAAAAACTCCTGAACATTAATTCCAATTACATCGTAATCGGATTATTGACCATCTTCTTTTTGATGGAACAGTTATTTGCCAACCCTTTCGCTTTTCGAAAGCGAGGGAAGCACCTCTTCCAAAACATCCTCTTCCAGATCACCCTAACCTTATTGAATATCTTTGTTATTGTCCTGCAAGTGAAAGCTATCGACTGGTTGAATGCCCAAAAAATCGGGATGTTATTCTGGTTGGAATTACCTTTATGGCTCAAATTGATCGTTAGTGTGATGCTGTATGATCTCACGACTTATTGGATCCACCAAGCAGCCCATAAGGTGCCTATCATGTGGAGATTGCATCGTGTTCATCATAGTGATACCAGCATGGACTCTAGCACCACCTTCCGTTTCCATCCTCTGGAAATGATCCTGGTCTATCAGGTCGGAAATGTGATCACTGCCGGAATCTTCGGAACCGACGTCTTCTCCATGGCGCTGTATTATTTTATTCTCAACATCTTTCTCTTTCTGGAACATGCCAATCTACATTACCCGAACTGGATCAATAAGACCCTGGGGAAGATCTTTGTCATGCCAGACCACCATCGTGTTCATCATCAACAGGAGCAGTTTTATACAGATAGTAATTTTGCGGATATCTTTATCCTGTGGGATCGGATTTTCGGCACCTTTAAGACCATGCCTGTATCCCAAATGAAATATGGCCTGGAAGAATTTGAAGGGGATAGGAAGCAAAGTTTCTGGTACCTGATGAAAAGCCCTTTTATTAATGTTAAAAAACGTTAAAGGATGTTTTGATTAAAATATCGGCACAGCTCTTGCGTTAATGATAGTGTTAAACAAATAAAGAGTAATAGAGTAAAAATTTCATAATTTAGGTTAATAATTGGTTTGGTAAAATGAAGGTGTCTAAAAAGGCACCTTCTTCTGTTTTATAGCTTTCTGGAGCTCCATTATAATTTCATGAGCAATATTAGGCTGCAAGTCGATGTTTTGTACTTTTCAGCATGTT